>DASRAT010000329.1:0-3009 GCA_035638015.1 Gemmataceae bacterium
TGGGTGCGTTTGGGCGCCGCAAACCCATTCCTGGCAGGATACTCTTTCGCGTGGCCGGGGGCAAGCCGTCCCTCTAAATGCCACGCCGGCCTGGCACGGTTGACTTGACACCAAACGCGGCCTAGGGTTCACGCGGAACACCTTTTCCATTGGAGGCAGGCCAATGTCCGTGGCGACGATTCAGCTTGAGGCCGACATCTCGTTTCTGCGTGGCAAATTTCTTGGCACTTGCAGGCGCGAAGCGGAGCGTTTTCGGTTCGAGTTGGGAACGGTGGGGTATTTGATTCACGACAATGATCAGTGCCGGCAAGAAGTGTGGCTGGTGGATATCGCGGAAAAGGGAATCGGCTTTTGCTCGGAATGGCCGCTGGACCGGGGCACGGCCCTGGACCTGGCGCTGGTAGGCCATGCCAAGGGGCCCATCGCGATCCGGGCCAAAGTAGTGCACGCGACCAAGCGGCCCACAGGAGACTGGTTGATTGGCTGTGAGTTCGAGCAACGCTTGCCGGTGGCACTGCTAACTGATGTGCTTTGAGCGTAGGGGTCGGGGGCTAGGGGCCAGGGGCCAGTATGTTGGCTGGCCCCTGACCCCTGTTTTTAGCGGCACAGCGTGAAACGGCCATTGTCGTCGCACGATGTGTAAGTCGCGGTGAAATCGCAGTTGCCGGCGATGGCGTTGAAAGTGTAAGTGCCAAAGAGCGGCAAATTGTGGGAGCCGGAGAGGATCAGTTTCCCGTCTGCTGTCTGTCCTGTCACTTGCATGTCCACGGTGAAGCAAAACGGCAACACGGCGAAGAAGGTTCCGGTGAAACGGACCTGATAGCAGTTGTCGCACTTCTTGCAGAAACTGGCGTTAAGGCAACCCGAGTGGCCATCTTTGCAGCTGACCCAGGTGCCGTGCCAGCGGCCGGACAGGTCCGCGGGCGGATCGGCCTTGGCAGTGGAGGCGCCGACAGCGAGCAGGCAGACGAGTGCGAACAACGAAGCGAACAGTGGACGGCGCATTGGTGTTTCCCTTTTTGACATGACTGAAGGATGTGATTGCGCTGGCCAGCGATAAAGCCTACGTCATCGGACACGTATGGACGCGCGGTTTGATCGAGGTTGGCCGAATTTGCTGCGCGGTTTGACATTTCTTCCCGCATCTCCATCGTGTACGATACTTCCGTTACCTAAGCCGGTTAAATGGTAGGGTGGGTGGAGTCTTCGGGACCCACCTGTGCGTTTGGTGGGTTCCGAAGACTCCACCCACCCTACGGTTTCCAACGGTTTCCATCCCGCCTGATCGCTCGTTCACGAGGACCATCCCATGCGATTGCGACTTTTTGTGGCGTTTGCGTTTACGGCCGTGTTGTTGGCCCAAAGCGGATTCAGCGCTCCACAGCAACCGGGCAAGAAAACCGCCAAGGAGGCTTTGCAGCAATTTAACGATTTGATCGGCAGCTGGCGCGGCACCGCCACGCCGGCCGGCACCAAGCAAGAGCAGCAAGATGGCTTCTGGGTCGAGACGATCACCTGGAGCTGGCAGTTCAAGGACAAGGATGTGTGGCTCAGCGCCCAGTTCGACAAGAGCAAGCAGTTCACCAAGGGGACGCTGCATTATGTGCCGGAGAAGGACCATTTCGTTTTCAAAGTGACCAACGTGGCCAAGGAAGAGCGGACGTTTACGGGTAAGCTGAGCGACAGCATTCTGACGATGGACAGCGAACCGGACGCCAAGGGCGATGTCAGCCGCGTCGTGGTGACGCTGCTGCACGATAACCGGCACCTTTATCGATTGGACAAGAAGAAAGCGGACCGGGCGTCGTTTGCGAATGTGTTCAAGGTTGGGGCAACGCGAGAGGGTGTGGACTTCGCCAGCGGCAGTGGGAAGCCGGAGTGCATCGTGACGGGCGGATTGGGGACGCAGCAGGTGACGTATCAAGGGAAGACGTATTACGTGTGCTGCGGCGGCTGTGCGGATGAGTTTCGGGCGAACTCGGCGAAGTACGTGAAGGAGTATGAGGAGAAGAAGGGGAAGAAGAAATAAATACCATCGACGCGAAATAGAGAATCGCCAAAATACCGACACGGCAGAGGTTTCCTTTGACTCCCGAACAGCGCCAACTCAAGGAATTCCTGAGGGAGTTCACGAAAAAGGGGATAGATGACGCCAAACGCGAGTTGGCTGCGTCCACTGATTCGGCCGACCGCGCACGACTTCGCAAGCAAATCGCCAAGTATGAACGCCTCGTGGAAGCGTTAACCAAGGAACTGGAGTAAATCGCCATGGTGCCCATCGAAGCCAGCATTACCGATCAAGATGCGTACTCCAAATGGTCGGAAAAGGCAGGGGTGTATGCGTCGCGCCTTTCGCAAAGGCGGGACCATGCGTCTACGCTACTTGACCATGAGGATCCCGTCGCGCGACTTAGCGCCATCGAGTCGTTCTGGCACCTCTGGTCTTTCGACGAACCGATCGCGCGAAAGTTTTTTGGCCTGGCCACGGAGGATTGCGATCAGCTTGTTAAATACAGTGCTGGCCTTTCGCTGACGCTTATGCACCTTCGATGTCGCAACGCCAATGACAAGGCGTTTTTGGAAGGCATGCTGGACGAAATAGTGAGCCACGTGCCGCAAATGCCGGAGCTTGTGGAGGCAATAGTTGACTATCTTGATGGAATGCGTGTCGGCGGCGCGGTGAAATGCAAGGAAATGGCATGATTGCGGATTGGATTTAATGGTGCATGACACTTGCCGAGCGCGCAGTGAGGATGAGCCAATGGTTTCCGTTGTCTCCACCGTCGCCAAACAACTGCTCGATGCACTCACGCAACATGGCGACCCGCGTGTCGCCAAGCAATCGCAAGTCTTTTTCAAGCAGCCTACAACCCTGCTCGGCGTCAACGCCCCCACCATGCGGCTCATCGCTTGTCAGGTGCATGACAGCGTCAAAGCTGACCTCACCGCGGCGGATGCAGTGGCCGTTTGCGAGAAGTTGCTGCCCGACTCGCGCCATGAGGTCAAGCT
>DASRAT010000330.1:0-3465 GCA_035638015.1 Gemmataceae bacterium
CCTTGCCAAACTCGAATTGGTCCAGGACGACGGTTGCTAGCTTGCCGTCGTTGTTTTTCCAGTCGCATTCGACGCGCACGAGCAACAATGTATGGGCGTCCACCCAAATCGTGACGTCCTGGCCCTGTGCCTTGGCCACGAAACCGATCACGTCTTGGCCGTCGATTTTTCTGGCGGGCAAGGGCCGCGCGGAGGGGTCGTTGGGCAAGTCCTTGACAGCTTCGTACAGCGTCAGCTGCGGGCCACTGACGTCATTGCGCAGGACTGCTTCGCGCTTGGCCTGATTGACGAAAAGGGCTTGATGCTTGGCGACATCGAATACCGTATAGCTGCCATCGCTCTTGTCGGCTCGCCACGCCCCGTCGGTACGAATTTGCAGCAGAATGCTCACCGCCGGCTCGCCGCCGGTGCGGGTGGTTTGGCGATAGCACACCGACGCCGGACCATTGGCCGTCAGGCCCGTCCGCGGCCCGTCGCCCGGCGATAACAGCAACCAGCCGGTCAATCCCACCGCGACCAGCAAAACACTGGCCATGACGCCGATACTGGTCGTGGAAAGTTTGCTTGTAGCCGCCAATGAAATAGGGGGAGCAGCGATCAGTGCGTCCCGTGTTCGGTCCACGGCGCGACGCGTGGCTTCGGCGGCCGGTTTCACATCGCCCAGCTGGTCCAGCCAGCGAACCAGATCATTGTCGTGCATGTCGTTCATGCCGCTACACCTTGCTATTACGGCCTTTTGACCGCCGGTTGTAAGAGTGTCTGCAACCGTTCCAACGCTTTGTGGCAAATGCCCCGCACCTGATGTTCCGTTTTGCCCAGCTGCGGAGCGATCTCGGCATAGTCCTTCTGTTGCAAGTAGTGCAACACGATCACCTGCCGGCTCAACTCGGACAGGTGCTGCATGGCGTCAACCACATGCTCCATTTGCTCGGCGTCAATCATCCGTTCCAGAGGCGATTCCGTTGGGCCAGGCGGCTCAGTCACAAGTGTTTCGGTGGTCAGCCGTTGAGCACGCCGCCAGTCGAATGCCAAGTTAATCGCCGATTGAAACAGGTACGCCTTACGGTTGGTGGCTTTAGCGAAACCGGGCGAGCCTCGTAACTTTAGGAAAAGTTCTTGAAGCAAATCTTCGGCCACAGTGGCGCGCAGCGTCAAGCGAGTCAAGAGCGCGTGTAACTCGCCTCCGTGGGTTTCCAACATGGCCAACAACTCGGTCGGGTTCGAACTCACAGCGCACACCTTCCGGCTTTGCCCCTTTATGACGTAGTATAACGGCTTGGCGCAACTGCGGGTGGAGAAATGTGCAGGGAATTGCCACTCGCGGCTTAGCGTGACGCGAGAATGAAAAAGGGCCTGAAACTGTCGTTACGCCTTGATAATGTCCTTCACCGTCATGCCGCCGGGGATCATGGGCAGCACGTGCTCTTGATACGGCACCAGCACATCCAGCACATACGGCCCTTTGCTGTCCAACATTTCCATCAAGGCCTCGTCGAAATCTTCCTTTAGCGACACTGAACGGCCGCCGCAACCGAAGCCCTTGGCAAGCATTACGAAGTCGGGGTAGGGATCCTTGTCGAATCCGGCTCCCAGGTAGGTGTGGCCGCGATTGCTCTCATAAAAGCGGTCTTCCCACTGTACAACCATTCCGAGGTGCTGATTGTTGAGCAGCAACACTTTCACTGGCAGTTTTTCGACGTGCGCGCAGGCCAGTTCCTGGATGTTCATCAGGAAGCTGCCGTCGCCGTCGATGTCGATGACGGTTTTGAATGGATACGCAACTTGAGCGCCCATCGCCGCGGGAAAGCCGAAGCCCATCGCGCCCAGGCCGCCACTGGTGAACCAGTTGCGCGGCGTGGAGAACTTCCAGTATTGGGCCGTCCACATTTGATGTTGACCCACACCGGTCGTCACAATGGTGTTATCCAGCTGACCGCGGTCGCGCACCAGCTGCCAGAGCCGTTGGATTGCGTATTGCGGCACGATGGCATCGTCGCGATCATTAAACCGTAACGGCTCTTCGTGCCGCCATTGGTCGATTTTGCGCAGCCATTCGTTGTAACAACCCGCGACAATTGGTTTGGCTTCCAGGCGTTGCAATAACTCGCGCAGCACCTGGCGTACATCCGCGACAACTGGTAATTCGGCCGTCTTGATTTTGTTGATCTCGGACGGGTCAATGTCCACATGGACAATCTTGCCGTGCTTGGCAAACTCGCTGACCTTGCCTGTGACACGGTCATCGAAACGGACGCCGAGGGCCAACAGTAAGTCGGCTTCGTTGATGGCGTAGTTGGCGTAAACGGTGCCGTGCATGCCGAGCATTTGCAGGCTGAGATAATGTTCGGCCGGAAATCCGCCGAGGCCGTGGACTGTCATGGCCACGGGAATTCCCGTCTTTTCCGCAAAGGCTTTGAGTTCCGCCGCGGCACCGGAGGCGATGATGCCGCCGCCGGCGTAGATGATCGGCCGTTTGCTTTGCCGTACCAAGTCCGCCATTTTGTCGATCTGTGCCGAAGTGGCCTCGGCGAAAGGATTATAACCGGGCAAATTCATCGGCGGATCGTAATCCGGCACGATGGCTCGATTTTGCACGTCCTTGGGCAAATCGATTAACACGGGTCCAGGCCTCCCCGTGCTGGCGATGTGGAATGCCTCTTTCAAGACGCGCGTTATGTCCTCGGTGCGGTTCACGAGGTAGTGGTGCTTGGTGATCGCACGGCAGATTTCGACAATCGGCGTTTCCTGAAAGGCATCGGTGCCTATGACGCCGGTGACCACCTGGCCGGTGATGGCGATGAGCGGAACGGAATCGAGTTTGGCGTCAGCGATGCAGGTGACGAAGTTGGTCGCTCCCGGCCCGCTGGTGGCCACGCATACGCCGACGCGGCCCGTGGCGCGCGCATAGCCTTCCGCGGCGAAACCGCCGCCTTGTTCATGGCGCGGCAAAATCGTGCGAATCTTGTGTTGAAAACGCGTCAACGCCTGGTGTATCGGCATGCTGGCGCCGCCTGGATAGGCGAACACTACTTCAACGCCGTGATTGACCAGGCATTGGACCAGGATATCGGCGCCGGTTTGGGGCTTCGCTTTCGATTGCGGCATGGGTCTTTGCAGCCTTTCATAATCACCAATCAGTAGTGATAGCTTACACGTCTAGCAGGCAAAGGTAAAATGACATTGCCGAATGTGGGATGTGTATCGGGCGAATTAGGTTCGGTGCGAATGGAAAAGAAAGCAAATTCCTTGTATTCGCGGTGGAGGCAATTCAACCGTTACTCAATTATTCCTGCCGCTGCGCTCGCGCGCTTGGATTTATTGCATACCGCCGCAGCAGCAATCCCGCAGCCACATTGCTGATGCCGTAAAGCACCGCGAACTCCACAGGCGCCCACTCCGGCGCCAGCTTCATGATTCCCGCCAACAAATAGAAGGCAAGGGCATAGAGGTACATTCGCCCCCAGT
>DASRAT010000331.1:0-3852 GCA_035638015.1 Gemmataceae bacterium
TAGCCGGAGGATACGAAACACTGCCGCGCACCACGGTCTTGTTGATGACACCGTCGCGATCAAGAAACACTGCGGATCGTGGGGTTCGTTGCATTTACCGGTCCATCAGGGCTTCTGTCCAATTCCAGGGCGAGCGTAAAGCTGGATCGTCGTGTTCAGAATGGTGTAGCTTTGCAACCGAACCAGCTCCCGTTCACAATACTCGGCGATTTTTGGCCGCAGCTCTTTCATGCGCTGGTGAAAAGGGTAGGCGTCCGAAGCATAGGGTGAGCCGTTGGTCAAAAGCACAAAGTCGCTTTTATGCAGCGCATCGAAGATGGCCTTGTCGTCCGCCAGCAAAATGCTCAGACCGGCGGTTTGATCCACGGGCAACATTTTGCCTTGCGTTTCGTAAGCCCACACCGAAGTCACCGGGGCACACAAAAATTCAACGATGAAATCACTCGCAAGGTTCGGCCGTTTCAAACCCGCATCGGCACAGTGGCGGACAATGTTATTTTGCAGGGCCACGATTTGAGCGGCATCCTCGGGATGGTCCCCACTGAATTGATGCTGTGCATAGGCGTGCTGCTGGACCAGGAGCCCGCAAGTCACCGCGGCGATGGCACACAGCGCTCCCGCGCTGCGCCAAACAATGCCCGTCATGTTGCGGCGGGCCAATGCCAAAGCCGGCAACAGCGCTAGCCACAGCAAGCTCACCGCCAGCACGTTGCCTGGAACATAGGACTTGGCAATGTCCGCGGTCAACACCGCATAAGGCACCAACAGGCACGCCAGGAAAAAGACCCACGCCAACGCCGTGTCGGTCCCTGGCGCGCCGGACACGGAACTGACCGAAGTGCCCTTTCTGCTAAGAACACGTCTGAGCCACAGGGCCAGGCAAAGCGTGAGTCCGATCCCCGCACAGGCGCCGGCCGCGTACCAAAACACTGTGCCCGTGTGGTAATCGGCCGATTTGAGGTAAAAGAGATACGATTCGAAGCGGTTCGTGACTCCGACCTCGGCCTCGCGAACTTTTTTCTCTTCGCCCAGCAAATGGCCGATGACATAGTAGTTCCAAAGATAATCCCACTTGGCAAGCAGCGCCGGCATCGTGACGGTAGCAATGATCACGGCCGCCATCGCGCCACTGGTCAGTTGACGCAAGGCCCGTCGGCGACATTCGGTGTTGCGCCATTGCCAGGCCATCCGGGCCAGCACAAACAGCAAGCAAATTCCAAAGATTCCCGTCAGATAAACGATGGTGAGGTGGCGATAAAGCGCCAGCGTGGCCGCCGCCAGGCCGACCACCAACGCCCAGCGCCGCGACATGAAAAACCCCGATCGGACGACGGAGCACATCATCACGCAGAAAAGACAAAAACCGCCGAAGTCGAGTCGGAAATCAAACAAGCCGCCGGCATAAAAGAACGGCGCCAGAGCGGTGAGAAATAACCCCAGACCCAAAAAAGCCGCGCTCCAGCGTTTGGTGTACCAGGCAAGCGTGCCGGCCAGGCAGCACTGACAAAGGGCATAAAGGGCGAAATTAATCGATAATGCTGCAAGCCTGGAAGGGCCAAACACCAAGAACACCAGCGGCGCCACAACATGGAGCAGCGAACCCGTCGGCATCGACGGCACTTTCAGGCCGTAGTCAATGCCGGAGGCAATACCGTTCTCCTGCATGTGTTCATAAACGCCGTAGCTGAACAGCAAATAGGTGCACTGGTCATAGCTCATCGGCACGAACCAGGTCACTTCGCGGCGTGCGGTCGTCACAAACAGGACGAATTGCGCGGCTAGCAACGCGGCGATGGTCCACCAAGCCAGCACGTTGTGCTTTCTGTGGGACGGGCTTCCTAGCCCGTCCGGACGGCCTGGCAAGGCCGTCCCACCTTCATTGCTAGATTCTTGGCTTGCCATGTTCTTCAAACTCCCTACTTGGCAACGGCCGCTGCCTTGGCAGTGCTCCGCAGTGCCCGTAACGTGGCCGCGGAAACGATGAAGCCAGGGGCCTTGGCCTTGTCGGCCGATTCCCACTTGGTTTCGTTGGCTTTCAAGGCCGGATGCGACACGAGCAAATGCCAGATGACGCTCTGCATCGCCTCGGCGTGAGGCGTGACCATGTTTTGGTTGACCGTCGGCACAATGACGCAAACGTCTGCCACCTTGGCCGTGTAACCGCCGTTGCGGCCGCAGATGCCCCCAATGGAGGCGCCGACTTCCTTGGCATATTGCAGCGCCCGCACCAGGTTGGGGCTGACGTTCTTCAACACGTCGCCGCCGCCGACCGAAAGGACAAAGATCATATCGCGCGCGGACAGCTTGCTGACCCGCAACCAGTTGACGAAGACCGTTTCCCAGCCGTCGTCGTTGGTGCGAGCCGTTAATTCCGAAACATTGTCTGTGGGCGCATACGCTTCTATTTGGGCAATTTTGCGAAAATCGTTAACCGCATGGCCGCAATTGGCCGCGCTGCCGCCGACGCCGAGGAAGAACAACCTTCCTCCGCGCGAACGCACGTTTACCAACAAGCAAGCCAACTTTTCGATCAAATTGGGATCCATCTGTGCCAGGATCTCCGTGGCTTGCGCCAAAAACTCCTTTGCATGGCTCATGGTTATGGCCTCTCCACTTCTCTGGGTTCCTGAGCCGAAGCGGCGGTTCCGAGTCGCCGCGCCGGCGGACATTGGGCAAGATAAACGGTCTCCCACCCGGATAACTGTTGTTGCGGGTGCTGATGTAACAAGTCTTGGCTTGGAGAGCAACGCGGACTGGCAAGGCGGAAGTGTTGGATTTCAGTTGCCATGCGCGCCGGTAGGCACGGAAGTTTGGGCAGACCCTGGCTGAAAGTCAATTTCCCCAAAGTAACATTGCACAAGCAACGGACGGGGATCGTCCTTCGCGGAAAATTGCTTCTTGTTGAGCACCTGGATCGTCAAAGTGTTGTTGCCGGGCATCACGGTCAACGGCAAAGCCAGGGAACCCTGGGCCATCTCCACAACATAGGGACTTCCCCTGCCATCATTGATCGACACCAGGATCTTCTCGGTGGCATCAATGCACGGCCCATTCGAGAGAATGACCGGCAATTTGACCGAACCCGCTTGAGTGGCAAAAATGTCAATAATCGTGTCGCCGCCGCCTAGCCACAATGCGCGCTGGTTGTGGCAATCGCTACCGTTGGGATTTTCAATGTGCGTGATGCAGGCCCACGGCTGGCCGTCATATTGCCACATTTTGTAGGTTCCGTTTTCCCAAAGCACCGCGCTGGCCGGAAGCGATTTGGGAGGCTCCACATATATCGAATGGTTGGGACAAAGCACGAGATAGCGCGGCGGCAGTTTCGTCAAATCCGCCAGGTGGTAAAACAGCGGGTTTTTCTTCACATTGCGGCTGTCATTGTGGTGAGGAAAGGTCAACCACACATTATTATGGCGTGCAAAATACATCCCCCAAATCTGATCGTAAAGCCGATCCCCCCAGGCCGGACGAAACAAGATGTCCTGGTCGCGCGTCGCTTCCAGGTTGGCTCGCATATAAAGGAAGTCGGCATTGAGCGCGAAACTCTGGTTCGTGCGAAACACTTCATTCGGTTCCGCAGAGTGCCAGGCCATGCGCCAGGCGCCGTGGACCGCGAAACCAAAGCCCGCCAGCACCACAAGCCAAATCGCCAGGTGCGCTGCTTTTCCAACCAACGGCCTCATACCACGAGCAAGTTGCACCGCCAGTACCACGACCCCCAGGGCATACAACGGACAAACTGTTAGCAGCAATTTGAAGTAGTGGTAAGGAAAGTCATGCTTCCTGATGACCATGATGGCGGGCAGCAGCGCCAACATGAAAGTGGCCAGACACAGATCGATGCCGTTC
>DASRAT010000332.1:0-2890 GCA_035638015.1 Gemmataceae bacterium
AGGCACATTGAAGCGGCTGGCCCAGGCGGGCTGGAGCGTGGTCAACGTCGATGTGACGATCTTCGCCCAGGAACCGAAGCTGGGGCCGATCAAGCCGCAGATTCGCGAACAGCTGGCCAAGCTGCTGGGCGTGGCGACGGATGCCGTCAATGTTAAAGCCAAGACGGGTGAGAGACTCGGTCATATCGGCCGGGCCGAAGCGCTGGCGTGCCAGGCGGTGGCGCTCATCGAGCAGATGAACAACAAACCGAAAGAGCCAAAGGTTGAAAAGGCGGCTCAACCAACTGTGCAGCAGCCCGAGCCACCGGCAAAACAACGCAAAAAGCCAGTTGCGGCAAAAGCTGCAAAGAAAGCCAAGTAGGATGTAGTCTCACGAGAGTTTGGTGCGTCTGCGCTGGCGCATGACACACCCTACGCTCCATCATGCGAGGCAGAGCCTCGACAGCAGTGCGTTCCCAGGCGGAGCCTGGGAACGAGAACAACACAATCTGAGGTGAAGGATGGCCCTCCGCGTTTACAACACGCTATCTCGTCAAAAAGAGCCGTTCGAGACGCTCCGGCCCGGCAAGGTCGGAATGTACGTCTGCGGACCGACGGTTTACAAGCCGAGCCATCTGGGCCACATGGTTGGCCCGGTGATTTTCGACACCGTCAAGCGCTACCTCGCCTACAGCGGCTACGACGTCACGCTGGTCATCAACATCACTGACGTGGACGATAAGCTGATTGTCGAAGCGCAAAAGCAAAAGACGACCGTCCCCGAATTGGCCGAGCGCGTCACCGCCGATTACGTGGCCAATCTGCGCAAGCTCAACGTCATCGGCATCGACGCCATGCCGCGGGCGACGCAGCACATGGGCGACATTCTGGGCATGATCGGCGGCCTCATCGACAAGGGCTTCGCCTACGCGGCCGGCGGCGATGTCTATTTCGACGTCAGCAAGGACGACGATTATGGCAAACTTTGCAACCGCGATCCCGAGCAGCTGGAAGCGGGAGCGCGGATCGAGGTCAGCGAACTGAAGCGCAATCCCGGCGATTTCGCGTTGTGGAAAGGGGCCAAACCCGGCGAGCCGCAGTGGGAAAGTCCGTGGGGTCCCGGCCGGCCCGGTTGGCACATCGAATGCTCGGCAATGACCATGAAACTGCTTGGCGCCACACTGGACATTCACGGCGGCGGCCTTGATTTGCAGTTCCCCCACCATGAAAACGAACTGGCACAATCGGAATCGTTCAACGGCAAACAGTTCGTGCGTTACTGGATGCACAACGGCCTGATGAAAACCGGCGACGCCAAGATGTCCAAGAGCAAGGGCAACGAGATCGTCGTTGCCGAGTTGCTCAAACGCCACGAGGCGGAGACGCTGCGGTTTTTCCTGTTGGCCACGCATTACCGGCGGCCGATCGACTACAGCGAGGACCGATTGGAAGAACAGCGCCGGGGCCTGGACAGTTTCTATCGCTTTTTCGAGCGCTACCAGCGGATCAGCAAGGCGTCCTTCTATGACTTGCTTGCGCCCAAGAAGCGAGGAACATTTGACGTGGGTTCGTCGCCGCCGGAGTTTCTTGTCGAATGCCGACGGCTTTGGGAAATGTTCCTGAGCCACATGGATGACGATTTCAACACCGGCGGGGCCATCGGCGTTTTGTTCGAGCTTTTGACCGCGCTCAATCGCTTTGCAGACGTCAAGCAGCTTGAAGCTGCCGGTGCGGCCGCGGCCGATGTGCAAGCCTTCCAGCGCGGCGTTTTGGCGCTGAAGGAACTGAGCGACATTCTCGGCATTTTCCAGCAGCCGCTGAAAGCAAAGCATGACGGCGCCCAAGAAAAGCTGGCTGCCGAGTTGCTAAAAGTGTTGCACGAATTGGACGCGGCTACGAAAGGGGTTAGCGGTTTGGACTCCGCTGATGGGATCATGCAGCGCCTGATAGAAATGCGGGCGACTGCGCGGAAGACGAAGAACTTCGCAACTGCGGATCAAATCCGGCAGCGTTTGACGCAATTGGGCGTCACCATTGAAGATCGCCCTGGGGGGACGGGATGGCGCATGGTGTAAATGCGCCGTCACGCGTCTACCACTCAATCCACAACCTGATTGTAATACTCCTGACTCGACAACAACTTGTTGACAATCGCGTCCGTCGCGCCGCCGCCATTCAGTGACGTCAATGCGCTGCTCAGTTCCGCGGCCGTCGGGTTGCGTCCCAGACAAGTGTTGTAAATCTGGTTGGTCCACAATATGTTTTGCCGGGTCTTGTATTCAGTGCCCGTTAGAATGGCATTTGTCACGGCAAGGCGCGTCGCTCCCTTGTTGAATTGTTTGTTCCAGGCGTCAATGTCGCTCTGCACCGCCGACCGGCCAAGCATATCCTGATAAATCCCCGCGATCCATTGGCTGTTGCTTGAGCCGACCCGATTGGCGTATTCAGCGCTGTTGACGAGCGCCGTGACCAGGGTGTTAGTGGTAAAGCCTGCCGCGAAGTTGTTAAGCCAGTTGGTCACTTCCCCCGGCGCGGCGGCGCGGTGTAAGTAAGTCGAGAAGGTGTCCTGAATGCAAAGAGTCGAAGCAAATGTGCGGTGTTCTTGACTGATCACGATGGCATTGGCGCCCGCCGCCAACGTGCCGCCTGTTTGGAAGTATTTGACCCAAACGTCGACTTCCCATTGAGCGATGTCGCGGCCGAGCATGTCGTGATATAGATGCCGCAACCAAACGGTTTGAACGCTGCTCGTGGAGTTGTTCGCCGGCGCCAAGCTGTTCGTGGCCAGCGTCTGCGAAATGCCGACACTGGCGGTTTGCTGCAATGGCGCAGGAGGGAGGACCGGGCTAATATCAATGTAATTGATTTTGACATTCACCGCGCCGGCCGCGGCCGCGACAGTCAGGCGGCC
>DASRAT010000333.1:0-4775 GCA_035638015.1 Gemmataceae bacterium
TTCCCCGCCGGCTTCTATCCGCTGCCGCATCCCCATAATGACGAGGGCGGAATGGTCTTCCCGAAGTATCACATCGACGAAATCAAAAAGCAAGAATCGCGTGACCTGTCCCGTTTCGATCTCGATTACGATTTGCCTGACCACTTCCTACCCGATTTTCCGCCGGCCATGTATCTGACGACCCGCACCGACCTCGGCGATGTTTCGCAGGGCAAGGTTATCACCGTCGATAACTTCTATGAGATTTTCGGGCAGATCCTCAATCCCAAGCAACTGGAAGGTCTTCGCTTGTTGCTGACGCCGATGGCTCAGCAACAATTCAATGCGACCGATGATCGCCGCACTGTTCGGCCGAGCCGGGGCGTCACATGTTTCGATTGCCACGTCAACGGCCATACCAACGCCGCCACGCACTTGGTCGGCGACATTCGGCCGCAGAAGTTCCGTCATCGTATCGACACACCGTCGCTGCGTGGCGTCAATGTGCAACGCCTGTTCGGCTCACAGCGTTCGCTCAAGTCGGTGGAGGATTTCACCGAATTCGAGCAACGTGCCGCTTATTTTGACGGCGATCCCGTCGCCGCTCAGAAAAAAGGCGTGACCATTCTTGAACGCGGCAGCCAGGTGCATTTCATGGGCGAATTCCAGGCCCTGCTCGATTTCCCGCCGGCACCGAAGCTGGGCATCGACGGCAAACTGAATCCCAAGAAGGCCAACGAACAGGAAATGCGCGGGCAAGCACTGTTCTTTGGGAAAGCCAAGTGCTCGACATGCCATCCAGCACCGTATTACACCGACAACTCGATGCATAACTTGCAAACCGAGCGCTTTTACAAACCGAAGATGATCAACGGCCGCATGGCCGCGTCCGATGGACCAATCAAAACCTTCACGCTCCGCGGCCTCAAGGATTCGCCGCCGTACATGCACGATGGGCGTTTGCTGACGCTGGAGGACACGGTGGAGTTCTTCAATTTGATTTTGGAGACGCAGTTGACGACCGAGGAAAAAGCGGATTTGACCGCGTTTTTGCGGCAACTGTAATCTGATTGCCGCTTGCGGCTTAGCGTGAATTGCTAAGCCGCAAGCGGCTAGTCCAACGTCAGTTGCCTTATCATCTGCTCATGTCGCGGAAACTCATCGATCAACTCCGCCCGTTTGCCGTGTTCATAATCCGCATAATCAAACCCCGGCGCCACGGTGCAACCCAACAACGCGAACTTTCCACCCGGCTCTAGCGCGCTCCCCTGCCACACGCCGCGCGGCACCACGACTTGCAATTGTTGCCCCGCTTTCATATCCGTGCCCAACACAATCTCGCGGCTTTCCTTCCCCGGCCCCAATTGCAGCATCCGCACTGGATCGCCGAGGTAGAAGTGAAAGATTTCGTCGGTCGCCAGTCGGTGCATCGCGGAAATCGAAGTCGGCGTCAAAAGGTAATAAATTGCGGTGCAGAACGAGCGGTCTCCGCCATAGCGCTGCGGCGCATGGGCGCTGCCCAAGCTTTCCGAGGAACGGTAGGTTTCGCGGAAGTAGCCACCTTCCTTGGGATGCGGCTGCAACTTGAGCATGGCGATCAGTTCTTCCGCGCTCAACATGGTGTCGTCTCCTTCAGATCCGAGCCGTCGCGCACATGACGACGTAGCCGCGTCGCTCGACTGCCTCGGTGGATACAAACCGCTCGGCCAGCATCTTGGCGATTTCGTGGGGTTGCTTGGTGACCAACCACAGCCGTCCGCCTGGCTTTAGCATTGCTCGCGCACTCGCGATAAAACTCTCGGCGATGCTCAGATTGGCGTAATAAGGCGGATTGGCCAGCACAATGTCGAACGATTTTTCGGCCAAACCGTCCAGCCGCGAACAGGTTTTCACATCGAAGCTCGTCAGCCCATTGGCCGTGGCGTTCATCTCGGCCAGTGTCGTCGCCCGGCAATTGCTGTCCACAAATGTCACATGACTGCCCGCCCCGCCGCGCAGGCCGCAGAGAATGCCATTGGTGCCGCAGCCGCAGCCCAAGTCAAGAATGCGATCGCCAGGGTTGATTATTGTGGTTTCCACAAGTGCGCGAGCGCCGTTGTCGAAGCGGCCATAGGAAAAGACGCCCGGCCGCGACACGAAACGCAGCGAAGGCCCGTCGGGATTGCTGACTTGAAAGATCAGCTCATGTCGCCGCCTTGGCCGATCGCCGGTCCGCAGGCTCCAAAGCAGTGTCGCGTCGGCAATATCGGGAATATGAAAACGGCCGTAGATTTTCTTGAGGGCAGCGGGAAAAAACTGTTCGCTCTCCTGCCGCGACAAGACGATCAGGATGCCGCCGGGTTTGAGAATGTGAAACGCTTGTTCGATCACGTCGAGCTTGAGCATGCGCTCGCCGCGCGATTCCACGGGGTAGATCACCGTTTGAAAGTCGCTCGGCAAATCCCAGAGGTCGGCATGGGTCGCCACGGTTGCGGTGAAGTTGCGTTCCTTCAAAAGTTGGCGGGTGCTGTCGGCCTGGTGCAAGTCCATTTGATAAAGAACGGGCTGATCGAGCGGGATAGTTTCCACCAACTCGACGGCCTGACGCGGCGAACCAAGTGCGACGCACACAGGCAGGCGGGCTTTGGCTTGCAGCACGGGGAGCCAGGCTTCGGCCAGTTTCCCATCGGGTGCCTGATTCGATCTCAATTTGGACCCTTTCAATGTTGCCTGGTGTAGGCGACCCTGAGCGAGTTCTCGGCCACGTAACGGTTACTTTACCCTCCCCGCAAAGATATTGCCCGTTATCTTCCCCGCAGGAATCACCTGCGTAACAAGCTCGAACAACCGGGGATCGGTGTCCTTGAGTGCCTGACGGGTCCTGATAGTTGGACCGATATTCGACGAAATCATGGTAGAATGGGTGTAGGCCTCAATGCCGCCGGCCCAGTATTCGTTGAAATTATTGCCATAATAGCCCTGGGCGGTCCGCAATTTGTTCTTCTTCGCGTTTTCGTAGGCGTCCACGACGGCCTGTTTATACTTGGGGTCAACCTTGTAGATGGCGCCGCGCATGATGCCGTGCGAGAATTCGTGCACCAGGAGTGATTCGCCGAAATAGCGGGTGCCTGGATAGCCGAGCAGGTTTTCCTCGGCGCAGGAAGTTGTGTTTTCCCCGTCCGGCTCGCCGCCGAAGCCGCGGCCGCGGCTGTTCCAGTATTGCTCACCCGTCATGCTGCCGACGCCGCCGGGCTTGTTGTAGTTCGCTTTCTGCGCCGGGGTCAGCCGTTCGTCGTCGATCTTCGGAAGCAAACGGTATTTGCGGTGCTCGGGGATGTCATAGGTCACTTCGGTCTCGGCCATGATGGCGATCTTCCACTTCATGCGAATGAGTTCTTTACGGAGGTCGGGGCGATCCGACAGCATGAAATTCACGATGTCGCGGGCCATCAGAAGAGCCTGGTCCGGGACCTTTTCGGAGGAGCACACCGGAATGCCGAGAGCATCGACATACTTTTTATAGAAAGGGTCAAGCTTCAGCTCCGCCGGCGGGGCGGTGACGGTGAACTTGACATAGTCCTGCATCAGGGCCGGCGCACGTTGTTTCTTTTTGGCGGGCGGCTGCTTGTCCTGAGGGCCATTTTGGTTGGGTTCCAGCATTCGTTCCGTGGAAGTCGCCAGCGCAACGAGCGACAGGGAGACGAACAGGGCAATAGCTACGACGCACCTTCGCATGACTATTCTCCTGGAGTGTGGGGATGTCTTGAGAACTTAGCAGTATGAGAATCTAGCAAGCGAAGTGCATGGTAGCAATGAGATTATCAAAGCGTGAAGCTGCAGTCATTGTCCCTGCCACACCGGCCGCCGCTTCTGTAAAAACGCCCCCATCCCCTCCTGGGCATCGGCTTTCAACGCATTCTCGCTCATTACCTCCGTCGCCCGCTCATAGGCCGTCTCCTCATCCAGAGCAAGTTGATCGTAAAACGCCCGTTTGCCAATGGCCGCTGTCAGCGGGCTGGAGGCGAGAATCGCATCCACATACTCTTGCACCACCGAATCGAGTTGCGCTGCTGGCACCACGCGATTTATCAAACCCAATTCACAAGCCCTTGCGGCAGTGATCGGTTTGCCGGTCAGCAGCATCTCTAGCGCCGGCTTGGCGGGAATCGCTCGCACCAGCGGGACCATGGGGGTAGTGCAAAACAGGCCGATCTTGACGCCAGGCGTGGCAAAGGTCGCTTCTTCCACTGCCACAGCCAAATCGCATGCCGCCACCAGTTGACACCCTGCCGCCGTCGCCAAACCTTGGACGCGGGCGATCACCGGCTGCGGCAATTTTCGCAAGTGGTGCATTACTCTGGAGCACAAACCAAAAAGCTCTCGATACTGCTGCGGCGAGCAACCTGTCATCTCTTTCAGGTCGTGGCCCGAGCTGAAGACAGGCCCCTTGGCCGCGAGGACGATCACGTGGATGCTTTGGTCCTCGCCGATTTTGCCGAGCGTGGTTTCCATCTCGGCCAGAAGTTCGCGCGACAAGGCGTTGCGTTTGTCCGGTCTGTTAAGCGTCAAACGGCAGACGCCGGCCTGCGTCTCGCACAGCAGCATCGGCTCCGCGGCGACAGTGGTGGTCATGATTTGTCCTCCGGAAACTGCTCAGTCAGATTTTAGATCGAGATAGGCCAGCGGCGCTTCGACGCCGGCGTCCATGATCCTGAGCCAACGCTTTCCTTCCAGCACGGCCAGAAGATCGGGCAAGATATGGTCCGCACGCCAACCGCGCGTCAATTGCGAGTCCGCCGGCAGTCCTGTCCCCTGAA
>DASRAT010000334.1:0-8046 GCA_035638015.1 Gemmataceae bacterium
TCTGCCCGCCCGCGATGATCTGTCCAAGCAAGTCCAGTCCGCAACAATTTGCGGCCTGGGTTTGCAACGGTTGAATTGGGCCCATCAAGCCGACAGCGCTAAAACGCTCAAACGCCGCCAGCAAGTTGCCTGTCTCACTGCCCCCGGCCACGGCATTGAGAAACACCAGCGTCTGCCCGCTCGGAGCGTCCTCGTCATTGCTTTCACCGAATACGATGTTGGCCAGCGAATCCGCCGTCAATCGGTGCTCCCCCAGCTGAACCGCATTACCCTCGGCGTAGCCGCACACATAGAGGAGGTCGACCTCCTGCGTTTGAAAAATCTTGGCGAGACTGCCGACCGATTCGACGACGATAACGTCATGGCCGGCCTTAAAATCGCTGAGCCTCTTTTGCTCCTCCGGCGGCAAACCGCCGCGCATGCCGGGATCGATCGCCAATACCACCGCCGGCTTTTCGGGCAATTGCCGGCCACGGAGCCATTGCACGCGCCGGCCCCCCATCAAGGGGAACCTGCGGCCCCAAAAACTCTTGAGACACGCGCCATCGGCTGCGGCGCTAGTGAAAGCGGCCTGGTCCGGCGGTTGATCGTACACAGCGGCCCAGGGCAAAGTAAAACAATCGCCCACGATTTCCAGCCGCTCCACGGCCCCTTGCAGCGCCAGCCCATCCAGCCAATTCCTCACCTCTTGCCCTGGCGTTTCGCCCTGCTGGTCGAGTTGAAACAACGCCCTGTAAAGTGCATGTCCCGTTTGGGCCAGTGCGAAACTTCCCCTGGTCATGGCAGCCGCATCGCCGACGCTCAATGTCAGCTGAGCCAGCTGCTGATGAGCCAGCTGCGACAGCCGATGCAGCTCGGCCAGGGCGGAACCCTCAATCACATAGGGAGTAAACGTCGCGGAGCCTTCCGACCACAACAGCGTCAGCCGATCCGACCCGGCCAGAACTTGACAAACAACACGAGCCATGGGGCAGCATCCTAGGGGCGAGGAGGGAGTCTGGGATTAGGGATCATTGTAGTGGCGAGTGGCGAAATGTAGTGGTGAGTGGTGAGTGACGAGTGGTGGGTGAAAAAGAAAGCCGACGGTCAACTCCTCATGCATTACTCATCACTCACAACTCACCACTCGCCACTCCTCTTTCACCATTTAAACTTGGCACGCACTTCGGGATTGACGATCTTGTCCGCCGGCCATTCGCCGCGGCTGAGATCGACGATAGCCCGCGCCGCCGACTCGGCCATGTCGTCGCGCGATTGCAAATCGACGCCGGCGGTGTGCGGTGTCAGCACTACATTGTCCAGCTCGAACAGTTGGCTATGCGGCGGCGGTTCCTGTTCAAACACATCCAACCCGGCGCCCGCGATGGTCTTGGCCTTCAGGGCCTGGATCAGGTCCGCTTCGCACACCAGGCCGCCGCGAGCGGTGTTGATCAAAAATGAGGTCGGCTTCATCATCGCCAGCGTTTTTTTGTTGATCAGGTGCTTCGAGTCCGTCGTCAGCGGCACATGGATCGACAGAAAATCCGATTCCTGCAACAGCTTGTCCATCGTCACCAGCGTGATCTTGTGCTGGGTCAAGAATTGATGGTCGGGAATCGGCTCATAGGCCAGCAATTTCATGCCGAAACAAGCGCCGCGCAGAGCCACCGCTTTGCCGATGCGGCCCAGTCCCGCCACGCCGAGCGTGCGGCCGCGCAAGGGCAGGTTCGCTTGCCGCGGCCATTTGCAGGCTTTGGTTCCCGCGTGCTGCGAGATCAGGTTCTTGGCCAGGGCCAGCATGAGCGCGAAGGTGTGCTCCGCGACGGCGTCTTGATTGGTCCCCGGCGTGATGGTGACGACCACGCCATGTTCAGTGGCCGCCGCGACATCCACCGCGTCGTAGCCGACGCCGGAACGGGCGATGACACGCAGTTGCGGATGGGCGGCGATGACGCTGCGGGTGTACGGTTCCGAGCCGGCCAGGGCGGCGGGAATGCCCTTGAGATGTTCGAGCAATTCATGCTCAGTCAGCTGGCGCGTGACCTTGGGAAACACCTCTTCAAAACCGGCACTTGTCAGCGTTTGCCGAAACGAAGCGTTAACGCCGGCCAGGGTAACAGGAGCGATCAGGACTTTTGGCATCGGGAGACAATTCCTTGGGCTAAAGCCACTTGCGGCTTAGCATGAGTCACGCGCTGGGTTAGACAGCCAATGTAGCGGAAATCTCGCGAATTGCCATGATTTATGTCGCCGCTGCTGCACGCAGACGCAAGCACCAGCGCCGCAACAAGTCCCGTTTCTGGGAACCAAGCCGTTCCGCTTCGTCCAGCGTCACCGCATGAAAACCCACCTGGTCGCCGGGCCGCAGCTGTCCGACGAGGTCAAGGTCTGGACTGATAACATGGCCAATGCGCGGGTAACCACCAATGGTTTGTCCCTCAACGCCGATCAAAATGAGCTGGCCCTCGCGTGTCACCTGAATCGCCCCCGGCGCCACGGGTTGCGAAATCATCTCGCGCGGCGGCGTCGGCAGCGCCTCACCCGCCAAGCGCAAACCCATGCGGCTGCTTTCGGGCCGCACCGAATAAGGGGTCGGGGTTTTTTTTTCCTGAAAAAGGTTCCTGACACCTTTTTCAAACCAGTCGGCTTCGGGGCCGGGTAGAACGCGGAGGATGCGTTCCTTGGCCGCAAGCTGAGGAGACATGGTGGGGACGTAAGGCCAGTCAAAGACTTGATGCACGACGCGATTAGGCGCACTTGATTCGGAGCAGGTCAGCTCATCATCGCGACGACCGGGGGCCAGGGACGAGCGGCTGCCGAGAATCTCTGGTGTTTGCAAACCACCAAAGACGCACAGGTAAGCGCGTGCTCCATAAGGTGTTCCGCCGATGTGCAGCACGTCGCCCGGATCCAACGTAAAACTGTGATTTGTTAAGAATCGCCGCGTGCCACAACTCAAGGCAAACGGCGCTCCGAAAACTACGGCGGCGGTGCGGCTCAGAGCCTCGAGAACAGGGCCGGCCAATGTAATTTCCAGGGCCGCGGCCTCGGGCGAGTTGCCAAGCATGGCGTTTCCCAAGGCGTACGCGGACGCATCCGCCGCTCCTCCCGGAGGCACCCCAAGACTGCGGGTGCGCGGCCTGCCCCCGTCTACAATCATGGTGCAAAGTCCAGCCTCCAGCACGCGCAGACTCATGCGAAGCCCCGGATTTCACAGCCGGCTTGTTGCAACGCTTCGCGCAGGGCACGGACAAAAGCGAGCGCCTGAGGATTGTCGCCGTGGACGCAGATCGTCTCCACACCGTGTTCTCGCACAACACGCAAAGCTTGCTTGGCTCCCTCCGCCGGATCATGCACAAAGGCCCCAGGTTGATCGCGTGGTACGAGCGACCCGCCGGGCCTATAGCCACGGTCCGCGTACCCCTCGGCGACGAAGCGGCAACGCTGGTGACAAAGCCCTTGCAGCCGCGAGCCTGGCAGGCCCAACAGCGGCAATCCGAAAAACTCCGCCACGGCAACCAGCGGTCTGCCATAGGCGTCATCGCGGACGGCCATGTTATAAAGCGCGCCATGCGGCTTGATGTAGCGCACAGCAGTGCCCGCGGCCCGGGCCAATGCCATCATGGCGCCAACCTGGTAAACGCAATCCTGATAAATCTCTTGCTCCGAGCGTGCGATTTCACGGCGGCCGAAGTGCTCACGATCAGGGAATCCCGGATGAGCGCCCACGCAAACGCCATGTTTTACTGCGCCCTTGAGCGTGGCCATGGCCGTGGCGGCGTCGCCCGCGTGCCAGCCGCAGCAGACGTTGGCCGAGGAAATGAGCGGCAGCAATTCGCCGTCCATCGCACAGCCTTCGCCCAGATCGCAATTCAGATCAACGTGCATGACATAAATCCCACTTTCGTCACTTTGTAGCAGCTTCCTCATCCGCACGCAGCGCCATCCGCCGATACCGCAATGTCAACGGCAGCCCCGCCAAGATGGCGGTGCCTGCGTAATACAATATCACGAACAGCACTCCGTTTCCCACTGGATCGTCACCCGGAAACAGCCGCGTTTTGAGCAGCAACGCCAAGTTCATGTTCCGCATTGTCACCTCAATCCCGACCGCGACGGCGTCCGACCGTGGCCAACCCAACAATCGAAACGGCAGCATGCTCAGCTGCATGGCGCCAACACAAAAGACTATGATTGCCAGCGGTACTTTCCAGCCATATGACGTTAGTTGAATCTGACCGCTGCCGAGCGAACCGACAATCATCAGGCCCACGAACACGAGGCCCACGCGGATGCAGCTCTTGGAGAATACCATGCGACGTGCAGGTGCGAAGCGGCCCACAGTCATGCCGACCAGAAGCGGCAATAGCAAGTAAATCGCAACGTCCCGCACCACCAGGCCCAACGGCATCTCGAAGTTGCTTTGGCGCAGATGCTCCTCGGCCAGCAGTTCCAAGAGCAATGGGACGGTAACCAGCGACGCCAGCGTTCCCGCCGCGGTCAGCGTGATGGACAACGCCACGTTGCCGCGGGCGAGGTAGGTGAACAGTTTCGACATCTGTCCGCCGGGCATGGCCGAGACGAGAATCAGGCCCACCGCGATGCCCGCTTCCAGATCCATCCAGCAGTTGATTATGACGGCCAGCACCGGCGTCAGCATAAACTGGCATACGGCCCCAACTAACAGATAACGTGGCCGCAGCGCGATGCCCAGAAAATCCATGGGCCGGAGGGTGGCGCCCATGCCCAGCATGAACAACACTAACTGGATGCGGGCCAGCAGATATTCGTAATCGGCGTAGTGGCTGAACATCCCCTGTCCCTACCCGAAGACGGCCCCGCCCGCTATGTCAAAAGGGATTGGAAATTTGCGAAAGCCGATAAAAGGAGGTTGCCTCATGCCCCAGAAACGTCCCCGCACCAAAGCGTCCAAGAAACGGATCATGCGCATCAAAGACGACCGCCGCAAGAAAAAAACGGCAAGCCGGGTTATGCCGAATCGTTTAGGGTGAGTGGTTTACCGCAAACGGTCGGTTTATTTTGCCAACACGCACAGACGTTCGCTTTGTCGGCCGGCGGTGACCAGCGTCGTCGGTAATTTGCCTTTCAGTTCCGCCAAGTGCTTGTTTTTGATAAGCAGTAGCGCGTCTGGCCGCTCTTGCAACGCGGCGATGAACTCGTCTTTTTGCTCCGACGTGAAAACGCGCACATCGCCGCGCTGCAAATAAAAGCTGACCGAATCCCAGCGCTTCGGATAACACATCACTTCTCCACCCGCTTCGAGGTGCCGGCGGATTTGGCCGCGCAGCGAAAATTGCCGATGGTAACGCGGCAACAGTTCGTACACTCCCACGAACAACACCATAAACACTGCGGCGGTGGATAGCTTCCAAATCAAGGGACTAGGACGCCAGCGCCAACCACGCCAAGGCGCCTGGGAAAAACAGCAGCCCAGGCACGCCGCCAACCATGGCAGCGCCGGCAGAATGTAAACCGCGCGCTTGCAGCCGCTCAGCGAAAAGAACAATACGCACCACCCCAACGCCACAAGCGCGAAGCCCAGTGCCGGTGGTCGCGTCGCGGCAGCAACCCGTGCGCGTCGCAACAACCACCGCGCCAGTGGAATCAGCAGTAGCGACCACGGCAGCGTGCCTGCCAATAAGCTCGGCAAGAAAAACCAGATCGGCTCCTGGTGGTCCATCGGCTCGAAAAAGCGTTGGACGTGATGAACCCAAAAAAAGTCGCCCGCCGCCGTGGGATTGGCAAACGCCATCGCCACATACCACGGGCAGGCCACGCCGATTGCCACGCTGACATAGGCAACCAATGCGCGTAACGATGGCCGGGCACAGCGTTGGTCCAATAATTGGTAGATGACCAAGGGCGCCAGAGCCAAAACGCCGGCAACGGGGCCTTTGGTCAAAAGGCCAAGGCCGACGAAAAGCGCCGAGGTCAGCCACCAGCGCCAGCGCAGCGGTTGTTGTCGCACCGCCAAATGCCCCGTTGCCAGGGCCGCCGTCACCCACAGAGACAGCAGCGGGTCGATGGTCAGCATGCGGCCCAAGTAAATGAAACGCCCCGACAAGATCAACAAAACAGCCCCGGCAAAACCGATCCGTGGTCCGAATGCGCGGCGACCCCAAAGCCATATCACAAACACCGTGGCGAAACTCGCCAGGCACGGCACTAACCGTACTGCCCAATCGTGTACGCCAAAAACGCTGTAACTCAGCATCACCAGCCAATAGAGCAGCGGTGGTTTTTGATAATACGGTTCCCCGTGCAACACCGGCTCCGCGAACCGTCCTTCCACCAGCATTTGCCGCGGTATTTCCGCATAACGCGCTTCCTCGGGTTCCAGGAGCGGACAGGAGAGCCGCGTCAGCAACAGAGCACCCGATAGCACCGCCAGCACAATCCCGTGGACGATGCCCCGTGGTGGCGTACAGTTTTCGTTGGTTAGTACAGCAGAGTTGGGGAAGAGACGCAGCGACCACCAGGCAGGCAAGGCGGCGAAAAGCCGAAACCAGGACAAGCTGCGGGTTTTGCCTTCCATGACGAGCGTCCTTTGCTCAGGGCGAGCAGAATCGCATAGCGGTTGGACACTGTCAAGAGGCGAAGCGGAAAGCACTGAACCGCGGATTTCCATTGATGGACATTTATCTCACCTTTGCCGCAACCGCTCTTGTGTCTTACTTCATTGGCGCCATCCCCTTTGGCTACCTGATTGCTCGCTACCGGGGCGTTGACATTTTCCAGCACGGCAGTGGCAACATCGGCGCCACCAACGTTGGCCGCATCCTGGGCTGGCCTTTCGGCATCCTGGTTTTCATGCTCGATTTTGCCAAGGGGGCGGTTCCAGCCGCTGTGGGTCTGGCGGTGGGCGCCGCCCGCGACATTGAGGCGCCGGTCGCCCTTGGCGTTGCCGCCGGCCTGGCGGCTTTCGTCGGCCACCTGTTCCCCGCTTATCTTCGCTTTCGCGGCGGCAAAGGAGTCGCTACTGGGGCCGGCGTTGTCGCGGTGCTATTGCCATTGCCTACGCTCGCTGCCCTGATCGCGTGGCTGGTGACCGTGTCGGTCAGCCGATATGTTTCATTGGCGTCGATTGCCGCCGCCGCCGTGTTGTGCGCCGTCCATTTCGCCATGACGCCGGAGCCGTTTGCGCCGCAGCAGCTTATATTGACCCTGTTCTGCCTGGTGGCCGTCGCCCTGGTATTTGTAAAGCACCGCACCAATGTCCGCCGCCTGCTCGACGGCAGCGAAAACCGCCTTTCGGATTCCCGCTCCATGCGTCTGCTCACCAAAACTATCCATGTCCTGGCCGTCGGCCTCTGGTTCGGCATGGCGGTTTTTTTTAGCTTCCCGGTGGCGCTGACGCTGTTTGGTTCCTTTGAAACGCTGGCCGAATCCAACGAACGGCCGACTTGGTTCCCGCTGCCCCCGGAATACAAACTGGAGCCGGGACTGCAAAAATCGCAGGGCACACGCGCCGCCGGGCACGCCATCAGCCCGCTCTTTGACCATTATTTCCTTTGGCAAGGCGTTTGCGGCTTGTTGGCGACGGTGACAGCTCTGAGTTGGTCCAAGGCCGAGCCAGGCCGCCGTGTTCATAGCGTGCGCAGCCTGGTGCTGTTGCTTGCGCTTACGACCGTAGTTTTGGGTTGGCCAATTGAGCGCAACGTCAGCGATCTACGGCACGCACGCAACGCGGCTAGCGATGATCTGATGGCAGTCGCGAACACTCCGGCCTCGTCGGCAATGATCGTGGCGGCGGCGCGAGCGCAGGTGGACAACACGCGCCAGGAGTTTGCTACCTGGCATTTGTGGAGCCTGTTATTGAATATGGTGACGATTGGTTTGGTGACCGCGGCGATGGCGCTGACGGCTCAACTGCCGCCGAACCAATCCGTTTCCGGCGGTAAGCTGCAAACCAAGGAGAATTGAGGCCGCCGCGAGTTCAAGGTAAAATCCAGCAGATTTTGACTTCCCATGCTCCGCTTCAACCAGCCATCGTCCAGCGGCCGGAAGCGATCCTCAGGTGACAGCTCACCCTTGATGACACCAATG
>DASRAT010000335.1:0-4481 GCA_035638015.1 Gemmataceae bacterium
ATGCCCCGTATCAGTGCTGGATTGTTAAGGATCACGAGCGTGAGATCAGTCTGCGCTGGATCCAGCGGGAAGGATTGCGGATTGCCGAACAGGCGTAATACCAAGGAATACTGCAAGAATCTGCACACGGCGGCGCTGGAGACTGAAACGCGCGTCAATCGAAGAACAGGCCAATCCGAACACATTGTTTGCAAGTCGCCTTACTTTGAAATTGGCGGCAAGATGGTCGCTACGACAGCCGTCGTCCATTCGCCGCGGTTATTTTGGTAGCTGCCGCGCATCCACACCAATGCTGTTCGCGGGTCTTGCCATTGGGGCACGATGGGCCGCAGGTTGTCCATGCTGGAATTGGCGGTAATCGGCTGCCAGCGCCAGGTCTTGCCAGCTTCGGCGGTTGTACCCCGGAAGATCTCGTGATGACGGCGCATATCGGCGGAGCTGATGAGCGGTTTGCCGGTGACTGGATCGGCATCGGTTGAGAGGTAAACCACATTGAGCTGGTTGCGATCGAAGCTGGCCAGGCCGGTGTAATCGTCTTCCCCGGAGTAAAGACGTGTGCCGGCGTACGCCATTTCATGGGTTTCCCACGCGCTGCCGTTCCAGTGGCCGTGGTGGAAGCGAATGTCCATGCCGCCCTTGCCTTTGCCGAGCCCCTTGCCGTCCTTTTTGACGGAGAAAAGGATGTGCGGATAGCCATGGTCGTCCAGTTTCACGTCGTCAATCCAGCTCACGTTGTCGGCGTCGCCAGCAAAGATTTTGGTGAGATCCCACGAGGAGAAGGGCGTGTCCGTAGTGGTGCTGACCGGTCCGAGCACTTTGCCATCGGAGAAATGCAACTGGCCGTTGCGCATGAAACCATGATAGACGCTGTTGGCGTAGTTGCGCGGGTGGTCCTCGGTGGCGATGAAATGGATGGTGTCCTTGCCGTCGAAGGCATAACGCATGTAGGGACTGTAGCCGCCTTTGCCCTGCAACAACCGGCCGCCATATTTCCAGGTTTGGCCGTCATCGTCGGAGAACATGTAATTGGGGTCCAGGCCGACACCGCGAAAATAATTTACGACGCGGCCCGAGGACAGGCGAAAGAGGTTGTTGTAAGTCGCGTTGTCAGCCTTGAATGGACCCTTGCTTGTGCCGGGCGTGACGAACTCGTGAGCCTCACCCCAAACCAGTGGATTGTCTGGCTCCGAGAAGCGGTAATAAATCTTGGTTTCCTGGCCGTGTTTGCTGTACATCGCCAGGATGCGTTTGTTGGGCAGCGCCAAAAAGGCGGGATTGTTGTGGTCATCCTGCTCGAACCCAGGATGCAGCACGATTTTTTTGCTCGTGCCTTTGGCGATGTCGTAAACGGATACCTCGACATTGCCTGCATTGGGATCTCTCGTTTTGCTGTCAAACTTCCCCACCGCCCGAATCGAACCAACGATGAGCTTGCCGTCCTGGACAATGGCCCGTTCGTCCATGAACCATGACCAGGCGCCGTTGTCGTTTAGTTCGATTAGCTTGCCGGCGACGTAATTGGCTTCTTGGGCCGAGACTGTCATTGGCGCACTCGCCAGGGCAAGGGCGGCAAGAATCAAGTTCAGTGCATGACGCCGTTTCATGACGCGGTCTCCCAGCTAATCGACGGTTTGGGGCCTTTATTGAATTTATACGCCTGTGCAAAATAAATGCCGCTGCGATTCCGCCATCAAAACCGGGCAAACGTGCATGGCAATCACTCTGGTTGGTATTCGACGCCGAAAGACTGGGCAGCATCCGCACACTGACTTGCCGAATCGCACACCGCGATCGTCTGCCTCGGCCCACATCACGCCGAAGCCGATCTTTTTTGCTGTATTCCATTGCGTTCGCCCCGGTCTCGGCTTCCAAGGAGCTTGGGCACATGCTTTGCTTTGAGGGATCGTGAGATGATCAGAACCTCGGAGGTCTTGTCATGTTTGGTGGCCAAACGCTCAATCGGCAAACCATGCTGCCCGAACTGTTGCGAACCTCTCCCCAGGTGCGGCCAGTGCTTGACCGCTATGGTTTGCGAGGATGCGGGGGCGCCGAGGGACCGGTGGAGTCGGTTGGCTTTTTCGCCCATGCCCATGATGTTGACGCGGATCGGCTGCTGCGCGAGTTGCAGACTGCGATGGCGGTACCCGCTGCGAACAATGCGGCGAAGGAAGAAATCAACGACAGTCGGCTTGCTGATGCCATTTACCGTCCGTTTTTCAAAGCGGGCATTGTCGTGGTGCTAACGCTGGGCGCTGTCTGGGGTGCGTATCTCTTGCTGCGGATTGGATTCACCGGCTCATTTACGGCGGTCGGCCTTCATGAAATCAATGCCCACGGCCACGCCCAGATCTTCGGCTGGGTCGGGCTGTTCGTAATGGGATTCGCTTACCAGGCTTTTCCTCGGTTCAAACACACCACCTTGCGCCAACCGCGGCTCGCGCATGCGAGCTTGTGGTTGATGTTGGCAGGCCTGATCACGCGGGCCGTGCTGGAACCCCTAGCCGGTTCCATGCCCGCACTCGTTCCACTGGCCGTCGCTGCTTCGGCCCTGGAAGTGTGCGCCGTGGGTATTTTCGCATTGGTCCTGTTCGCCACCTGGCGCGGCTCTGGCAAGCCGCTGGCGGTGTACGACTATTACGTGGCATGCGCTCTTGGTTGGTTCGTGGTTCAGACTCTTTACGACAGTATTTATCTCGCCGCTACATTAATGGCGGCAGACCGGCAAGCACTGCTTAATCTGGTGGCAATGTGGCAAGGCTCGCTGCGGGAAATCCAGATTCACGGCTTTGCTCTGTTGATGATTGTGGGCGTCAGTCAGCGGATATTCCCGCATTTCTATGGCATGGCCACGCCAAGCAAAAACATCAGTATTGCCGCGCTGATTGTCCTGAACACGGCATTAATCTGCGAAGTGACCGGCCTGCTGTTGACGCGGTCTGCTGGACATGGCTGGGCAATTCTCTGGTATGGCGGAGCCTTGTTGTTGGCCGGCGCGGTCTTCGTGCTAGTTCGCAGCTGGCACATCTTTGCGCGGCCGGAATTCCCTGATCGCAGCCTGAAATTTCTGCGCACGGCCTATGCCTGGTTGTTTATCTCGCTAGGTTTGTTAGTTCTTTTGCCTGTCTATCAGCGCCTTTTGTTGCCGCTGCTGGCGCCGGATAGCGCTGCGGCCCAGATGGGATTTTCACACGCCTACTATGGCGCGGTTCGCCATGCGATCACAGTGGGTTTCGTAAGCTTGATGATCATGGGCGTCGCCGCCAAGGTAGTGCCGACGCTTAACGGCGTGGATGTCCACACTTTGACACGTTTATGGGGGCCATTTCTCCTCGTCAATATTGGTTGCAGCTTGCGCGTGACGGGCCAGATCCTCACGGACATCACAGAAACTGCTTTCCCAATCACAGGCGTCAGCGGCTTGCTGGAAGTCTCGGGATTAGCGTGGTGGGGCGGACATCTGTGGTTATTGATGTCGGGGCGATTGGGTGGAAACCAACCGCCCCAAGCCGGGGCTCTGCAATCCGGTCAACCCATCGAAGCCAGTCATCGCGTCGGTGAAATCCTCAGCTTGCACCCAGAACTATTGAGTATTTTTCTCGATTTCGGATTCACGCCGCTGAAAAACCCGCTGGCCCGCAAGTTCGTTGCAGGCCGCGTTACGCTTGCTCAGGCGTGCCGATTCTTGGACATTGCGCCTGCCCCATTGCTGGCGGCGTTGAATCACATTCTCGCTCCAGCCGCGAGCTGGCGTATGCAATTGCCGGTTGTGGAATCCTGCAAGGGGAACACGTCTGATTCCCCGTCCTTGCCGCGCGTTCCTGTTAGCTGATCCAAACTTTTGCCAATGGAGGTCATCATGCGTGCCACGGAAATCCTGCGAGAAGAACATCTCGTCATCCAACAGGTCCTGAATTGCCTGGAAGAAATGTCAGATCGTGCCTGCATCAATGGAGAGCTGGACGGCTCGGCGGCTCGGGACATGGTCGATTTTTTCCGGCACTTTGCCGACGGCTGCCACCACAGCAAGGAAGAGGCCTGTCTTTTTCCCCTGATGGAAGCTCGTGGCTTCGACCGCGACCGCGGCCCCACGGGCGTCATGCTCGCCGAACACGAACAGGGGCGTGCTTGCCTAAAAGCCATGGAAGCCGACATTGATGCGGCGGCGGCCGGGGACCGCAATGCGGTGGCTCGATTTGCCGACGCCGCCGCCGCTTATACTCAACTATTGCACGAGCACATTTTCAAGGAAAACCAGCGGCTTTTTCCCATGGCGGATCAAGTTTTCTCGGAAGCCGATCAGCGAATGCTCTTGGATCGGTTTGTCCACGTCGAACGTCACGACATGGGCCAGGGCACGCATGAGCGTTATTTGAAACTCGCGGACAACCTGGCAGAACGCTTCAACGTGAAACGGGAGACCAGTGACGACGTCCAGCCCCACACATGTTGCGGCCATGTCCACGCGTGAGCGTGGGTGGCCA
>DASRAT010000336.1:0-8497 GCA_035638015.1 Gemmataceae bacterium
CAAGCGCGTCAAGTGACTCATGAATCGCCGTGATGTAATCGATCCACGCCGATTGGCTCACACCGCGGGGCAAGTGCTCGCGGTGCTGGAGGAGCCTCCGATCGCGCTGGTGCAGCGCGAAGAAGAGCTGACATTGCTCCGCTTCGGCCGCAAGGCGATGGCCACGGGTTTTGAGATTGCCCTCCCTTTCGGCACTCCCGATGCGCTCGCGGCCGCCGAGGACGCGCTGGACCTGGTTAACCGGCTTGAAGCGCAGATGACCGTTTACCGTGAAGACAGCGACATCAGCCGCATTAATCGCCATGCAGCGATCAGCGCGATGCCGGTGGAACCGCGATTATTTGCCTTGCTTGACTTGGCCAGGCAGATCCACCACGAAACCGACGGCGCTTATGACATCGCCGTTGGCGCACTTATCAAGACCTGGGGTTTCTTCCGCCGCCAGGGACGAGTACCGACCGACGAAGAACGCGCCTCTGCGCTAGAGCACTGTGGTATGCGCCATGTAGTCCTTGACACTGATCGGCAAACCATACATTTTCGTCAACGCGGCATCGAACTGAATTTAGGCAGCATCGGCAAAGGTTATGCCCTGGACCGCGTGGCCGAGCGGCTGCGAACACAAGATAATATCCACAGTGCATTGTTGCACGGCGGCTCGAGTAGTGTGCTCGGCGTCGGCATGCCGCCCGGGCAGCAGCGCGGTTGGCCCGTTGGTTTGGGCCATCCTACCGACATGAATAAACGGCTCGGCGTGGTGTGGCTCAAGGATCGGGCGCTGGGCACGTCGTCGGTGACGTTCCAGCACCTGCGTCACAACGGCCGCAAATTAGGCCACATTCTCGACCCGCGCACCGGTTGGCCTGCGGAGCAACTGGCAAGCGCCAGCGCCGTCGCCCCAACTGCCGCCCAGGCCGACGCGCTGGCCACGGCTTTTTTTGTACTGGGAGTGGAGCAAACGCGAGTATACTGCCAGAAACATCCCCAGGCCGGTGCGGTGCTGCTGCCGCACGGCCGGGCCGTGCCCGTGGTGATCGGCAACGTTGATTTCACACAAAACGCATGAATACCTGGACTCGAGTCGGCTTGGTTGTGCTCCGCGTCGTCATCGGCTGGCACTTTCTCTTTGAAGGTGTGTCCAAGCTCGAGTCGTGGTATCACGGGCCGCGCGAAGGCAAGCCAGTGTGGTCCTCGGCCGGTTATTTGAGCGAATCGCAGGGGCCATTAGCGCCGTGGTTTCGCCAGCAAGTCGGCGATCCGGATGGCAATGCGCTTGCCAAATTGACGTTGCCGAAGGAAGCCGACAAGCTGCCGGCGGTTGTGGAAACGGAATGGACCGCTCAGTTCAATGGCTTCGTCGAGCATTATGGCTTGGGGAAAGACAAAGCCGTGCAGCCGGAATATGTCGGTGTGGTGGGAGTGATGGCCATCGGCCCGTTTCCCACGACGCTGCCCTGGGCAGTAATAGTGCGTGGCTCCAAAGACGATCAAATGCAGTTGACGTTGGCCAAAGAGGATTTGGAAATTGCTCGCCAGAGGGCACTGGCCTGGTTCACCGGCGGCACGCGCGAAGTGCCGTCCAAAATCGCCAGCGTCAGCGAAAAAGTCAAGGAAACCACGCCGGAGCGCATCGCCCTTTACAAGAAAAAACTCCAGCAACTGGCCGACATCGAAGAAAAGGGCATGCCGGCTTTCGACCACGATGTCTGGAAGGACAACTACCGGGCGCTAAAAAAAGAAATTGCCACTCTGCGCACCGAGTTGCTGCGTGACCTGGACAAACCGTTTAATGATACGATGGCAGTGGCCAAGTTTCGGCTCAGCAAGGCCCAACTCGACAAAGGCTCAGTCCCGCAAGCGGCGACAGTCACCAATCTCGACCGCATCAACATCATCACCGCCTGGGGCACCACCATTGTCGGAGCATGCTTGCTTTTGGGTTTGTTCACCCGCCTGTCCTGCGTGGCCGGCGCTTGTTTTCTGCTGCTGTTTTACTTGGCGATGCCGGCTTTGCCATGGCTGCCCGACAACGTAAAATCCGAAGGCCATTACGTGTTCATCAACAAGAACATCATTGAGATGATCGCCTTGCTGGCATTGGCCACGACATCCAGCGGCAAGTGGTTGGGACTCGATAGTTTGTTACAATTTGTTAATCCGTTTCGCAAACGGCAGGCCGCGGCATAACGTGGGACGGCCTTCCCAGGCCGTCCTGGGCGGCCTGGGAAGGCCGTCCCACGCTGCGACAATGCCGCATTAGGAGAACTGCTATGGCCCTCGACATGACCCCCGAACAACGCGAAATCGGCAAAGCCAATTTCGACCGCGCCGTCAACGAGATGGCCAACCCGCCGCACCGTCCCGGCATGTCACGGCGCTCCTTCATGAAGGGCATGCTGGCCGCCGGCGCCGCCGTGCCGCTGACGGCCGCCGCCTACTTCGGCTACACACGCCTGCACGGCCGGCCCGTTCGCGCTGCCCTGATCGGGGCCGGTGACGAAGGCGGCATCCTCGTCGGCGAAAGCAATCCGGACTTCATCGAATTCGTCGCCTGTTGCGACATTCGCCCGTCCAACAAAAAACGCATCTACGACGGCGAGCCGCCCGCCGCCGGCCCAGGCGGCCTGTGGCGCAAGGGCTTCAAACGCCTCTACGGCAACAACGCCGAGCGTTCGGTGCGCTGGTACGACAACTACAAGGACTTGCTCGAAAATCCCGACATTGAAATGGTCGTCATCGCCTTGCCGTTGCACCTGCACGCTCCGGTGTCCATGGATTGCATGCGGGCAGGCAAACACGTCCTGTGCGAAAAACTGATGGCCCGCACCGTCAGCCAGTGCAAGGAAATGGTCAAGGTCTCGAAGCAAACCGACAAGTTGCTGGCCATCGGCCATCAGCGCCATTACAGCCTGCTTTACGCTCAAGCCGTCGAGCTGATCAACTCGGGCGTGCTTGGCGAAGTTCGCCACATTCGCGCGCTTTGGCACCGCAATCAATTGCCCGGCCGCGATAGCTGGCGCAAAACGCCGCCGCAAGAGGACGTGGACGCCATCAATGCTCTGGGAGCGGCCAAGCTCAAGGAGCTGGGTTACGACAGCCCCCGCGAGTTGTTCAACTGGCGCACCTATCGCCGCACCGGCGGCGGCCTCATGGCGGAGCTAGGCAGCCATCAACTCGACGCTTGCAGCATCTTCCTGGGCAAGGTCCATCCCGTGGCAGTCTCGGGCACCGGCCTCAAGTGTTACTACGACGACGACCGCGAAATCGAGGACCACGTCCTTTGCACCTTCGAGTTCCCCGGCAAAGGCTACAGCGACAAGCCGCCGCGCGACAAAGGCACCGGCTTACCCAATTTCAACAAAACCGTGGCCGTCACCTATTCGTCGGTAACCACCAACGCCTTCGAGAACTACGGCGAATGCGTGATGGGCACCCAAGGCACGCTGGTGGTGCAACAGGAAAGCGAAGCAATGCTGTATCCGCCGTCAGCCGCCGGCCGCTCGACATCGGTGACAGTGACGACGTCTGCCGCAGGCGCGCCGGCACTTGACAGCTGGGGCAGCGGCCCCGCGCCCGGCGCGGCCAGCAGCGCCGCCCCGCGTCCCGCCGGCGCGACCACCTACAGCCGTGGCTACCGCGAAGAAATGGAACACATGGCCTATTGCATCCGCATGCGCAATCAGGGCATGGAACGCGACCGCGAAGACTTGAAGCCGCGCTGCCACGGCCTGGTGGCAATGGGCGACGCCATCATAGCCCTGGGCGCCAATGAAGCGTTTCACTCACAAAAACGCGAAGAGTTCAAGGAGAGTTGGTTTACCGAGAGCGAAGACCAGCAGGCGCTGCCGACGTGGGAAACGTTGTCGAAGATCTCGTAAAGCACCAAAAAGGAACATGAAAGACGAGCCGCCGGGCTTGTCCCGGCGGGGATAAACCCCGCCGCTCGTCAGGGTTATGCCTGTTCTGGGTGTTTGCCGTTACCATTCTTGCCAAGAAGCGCGAAAACCTCCTCGGGCTGGAGCCAGATGACCTTGCCACCTCTGCTCGTCGCCACTGGCAACCCAGCGCGTGCATGTTCCAATACAGCTTCCCGCCCTGCTTTTTGCAGGGCTGTTTCGTTGCCGCGATGATCTGCGACGATTTCCGCAAGCGTTGGTTTCTTGGGCTTGTCCATTTCAACAGTTCCTCCGAAATTGCTCCCACAAAGTGGCGTTCAGGACTTTTTCTTCGCTATCGGGGTCGCCATAGGCGATAAGCTCGTAAGTGTTTGGCGCCGAGTTATTGTACACGTCCCACGTGGTTGCCAGCGGCCGATAGCGGCGGAAGAAATTCTGGATACTCCGTTTGTAACGCCGCCGAATAGTGTCTTCCGGGATGTGATGTCCGCCTTTGCGAACTCTTTGGGCCACGCGAGCCACGGCCAAATCCGGGCTATCCAACCAGAAGTACTCCAGGTGAACCGTGTAACCAGCTTGCTTGAGTTTGCCTAGCCAGGTGGCTAGAGTCAGCCCGGACAAGGTGGTTTCCAGGGCCACATCTGCGTGCGCGGCCGCCAATTGGTCCAGCCGCTGCAGCATGATTCGGCCCGCTTCGGCTGCAACGGCATCCGGATTAAAACCACTCAAACCTTGCGCGATAATATCAGCGTTGACAAAGGTCATCAATTCCAAACGGTGTGCGACCAGAGTGCGAGACGCCGTGGTTTTGCCGGCGCCATTGCATCCAGCCAACACGCAAACCGCCGGCGGACGCTGCATTGGAAATGTTGGTGCCTTGGCCGGTCCCAGCGGATACTTCTCCAACACAAAATACCCCGTCCGCTTCATCCCCAGGCTCAGATACGTCGCCTGGGCCGACTTGTTCTCCTCCTCCACATAAAGCCGCAGCCCGATCACCGCCGGGTCGCGCCGGGCCATCTCTTCAACGTGCGCATACAGCGCGCTAAACACGCCTTTGCGCCGCGCTTCCTTGCGCACATAAACGCTCTGAATCCACCAAAACCAGCCATTACGCCAGTCGCTCCACTCAAAGGTCAGCCCGATCTGCCCCACGATGCGGCCGTTGTCCTCCGCCACGAAATAATAGCCCTTATGGACATCGCCCAGCACCAACGCGACACCCGGCTCCAGCATTTCCAGGTCCAGCGTCTTGCCCTCGCTTTCCTCGGCAAGCAGACGATTGAACTCCACAACGACCTGCCCATCGGCCGGCCCAGCTTGGCGGACTGTCAACGGCATGTTGCCCGACTCCTTGACGATTCGTATGCTTTCCCCGCCCATTGCGGCGAAAGGATTAAACAATGAACCTTGCAGATTACATTCGCGATATACCTGATTTTCCAAAAGCCGGCATACTCTTCAAGGACATTACGCCGCTTTTGGCCGATCCGGCTGCGTTTCGGCACGCCATTCAGTGCATGAGCACCCATTACGACGAGCAGCCCGTGGACGCCATCGCCGCTGCCGAGGCCCGCGGGTTCTTGTTTGCCGCCCCGCTGGCCCTGGCGCTCAAGCTGCCCCTGATCCCGCTGCGCAAGCCGGGCAAGCTACCCTATCAAACGCATTGCTATCAGTACGAACTAGAATACGGCAGCGCCGAACTGCACGTCCACATCGACGCGGTGCAACCAGGGGCACGAGTGCTGGTGGTGGACGATCTCCTGGCGACCGGCGGCACACTCAAGGCCGGCTGCCAGCTCATCGAAAAGGCGGGCGGCCAGGTCGCAGGTTGCGCGGTGCTGGTAGAGCTTGATTTTCTCAAAGGACGCGAAAAGCTGCGCCCTCATGAGGTGTTTAGCTTGCTGCGGTTCTAAGTGACAACCGCGCTTCGGCTGCATTGATTCGTGGGACGGCCTTCCTAGGCCGCCCACAATCGCCCGCCGGCTGATCATACACATTGATTAAGTTTGCCCTGCCATTCGCGGAAAAGGGATTGTAGAGTAGTGTAGTGGCCTTTGGCGCGGATTTGTCAATCCGCAATTCTCCATCGACATTCCGCAAATGACCATGGCACGCACCGCACGCATCAAGCGCGACACTGCTGAAACCAAAATCGATTTGCGCCTCGATCTGGACGGCGCCGGCCAGGCCACGTTAGCCACCGGCGTCGGCTTCTTTGATCACATGCTGACACTCCTGGCCCGCCACAGCCTCATCGATCTCACTGTCGAAGCCAAAGGTGATTTGCACGTCGATGCACACCACACCGTGGAGGATGTGGGAATCTGCTTCGGCAAAGCGTTGGCGCAAGCATTGAGCGACAAGTCCGGCATCCGCCGTTACGGCAGCGCCACGTTGCCGATGGACGAAGCACTGGTCACCGCCGCGGTCGATCTGAGCGGCCGGCCACTTTGTGTCTGGCAAGCGGATGTGCCGCGCGAGCTGCTGGGAACCTTCAACGCCCCCCTGGCCGAGGAGTTTTGGCGGGCGGTGGCGGCTAGCGGATTGTTCACGCTTCATGTCGTTTGTCATTACGGCAAAAACACGCATCACATCGTTGAGGGCATTTTCAAAGCAGCCGCCAGGGCATTACGACAAGCAGTCGAAATCGACCCCCGAATGACCGGCGTACCGTCCACTAAAGGCGTGCTGTAACGACGCAACTTCAATTCATCAAGATAATTAGCAATTCCATCGTTTTTATTTGACAGTGTTATATGACACTGTTATAATGACGGCATGAACGCACCAGGCAACGATCTTTGGACCCTTGAGGAGCTTGCCGCGCAAGTTGCGCTGGCGCTGGCCGTCGACTACACGGGTCAAGAAAACGGCAGTGTGCGGGATGTGCCCGATGGGCGGACCATCCGTTATTACACCACGCTGGGACTGATCGACCGGCCTACTCAAATGCGCGGCCGAACCGCACTGTATGGTCGGCGTCACTTACTACAGCTGGTAGCGATCAAGCGCTTGCAGGCCAAGGGCCAAACGTTGGCTCAATTGCAAACGCAACTCGTGGGATTGACCGACAATGAACTGGCGGCAGTTGCCAAACTCCCCGCAATGGAAATGCTGGTCGAAACGCCGCCGCGTCGAGATGCGACCTTTTGGACCCAGACGCCCGCGCCTGTGGAAAAGCGAGATCCTGCTGAGCCGGTATCCGGTCAGCCATTGCAAGGTGTGACAATAGCGCCGGACGTGACCTTGCTCGTCAATGCAGCGCGCAACCTGGAGCCTGACGATATCGAAGCGATCCGCGTCGTGGCGGCGCCGTTACTCAAACTACTGGAAACACGTCGCTTGCGCTAAAGCCGTTAACGGCTTAGCATCTTCAATCAAGGAGCACCGCATGGCCCCTCAAATCGTGATCATGACCGAAGCGGAAGTAGAAAAATTCGAAAAAGAAGAAGGCGTCGGCGCCATGCTGACCGAAAAAGGCCCGCTGCCGCTCAAGGCACTCGATGTGCAAGCCCGCCTCGAAGGCCTCATCGGCGAGGTCTCACTGACGCAGGTCTTCGTCAACACCCATGCCGAGCCGCTGGAGGCGACCTACATCTTCCCGCTCCCGGATCGTGCCGCCGTGACCCAATTCCGCATGGAAGTCGCTGGTCGCATCGTCGAAGGCGTATTGAAAGAACGCGGTGCCGCCCGCCAGGAATATGACGAAGCGATCCAGGCTGGCCACCGGGCAGCCATCACCGAGGAAGAACGCCCCGGCGTCTTCACCATGCGCGTCGGTAATCTGCCGCCCGGTGAAGCGGCGACTGTCAAGCTCACCCTTGTCGGCCCGCTGGTGTTCGACAGCGGCGAAGTCACCTTCCGTTTCCCGCTTGTTGTCGCCCCGCGCTATATCCCGGGTGTACCGCTTGACGGCCGCAGCGTCGGCGATGGCGTTGCTCTCGACACCAGCGCCGTCCCGGACGCCTCGCGCATTACGCCGCATGTGCTGCTTCCCGGCTACCCGAATCCAGTCCGCTTTTCGATGAACATCGACGTGCAACCCAGCGGCTTGCCGCTTAGCAATTTCCACTCTAGCCTGCACGCCGTCGCCAGTGAACCCTTGCCAGGCGGAGCAACAAAAATCACGATTCAACCCGGCGAACGCCTCAACCGCGACGTGATTCTCCGCTATCGCATAGCCGAGGAGTCGATCCAAAGCTCATTGACACTGTCGCCGGACGCCGAAGGCAATGAAGGCACGTATCTGCTAACGATTGTTCCCCCGCTGGCAGATAGCCGAAAGCCGATAGCCGATAGCCGTCCTCGTGATATCGTTTTTGTGCTCGACCGCTCCGGCAGCATGGACGGCTGGAAAATGGTGGCCGCCCGCCGAGCCCTGGGCCGCATGATTGACACGCTCACCGAAAAGGACCGCTTCACCGTTCTGGCCTTCGACGACGTATTCGAAATTCCTACCGAATGCGGCGAGAATCTAGCGGTTGCTTCAAACCGCACCCGATACCGCGTCATCGAATGGTTGGCATCTATCGAAGCCCGCAACGGCACCGAGATGGCCCAACCGCTGGCATGGGGCGTCGAGCATTTGACCGATGCGA
>DASRAT010000337.1:0-3814 GCA_035638015.1 Gemmataceae bacterium
GGTAGCGCTCCTTGACAATTTGGTAAACGCCCCCAAGTCGGCGTTGGCGATGATGACGGGTCGGGTGAAAGCCCCGAAGTTGTCCCGCGTAGGCAGGCGGACTTCAAACGCTTAGTGCCTTCCGAGGAATGGGTCATACACCGTTGTGCCTGACCAGTTTTCGGAGAGGACAGTCTACGCCTGGATGACACCCCGGGCGCGAGTCCGGCGTCACTTCGTTGGCGCTCAGTCTGCGCCTGACCGCAGCGAGGCGGGGGCAGGGTGCTGGTACGCTGGCAATGCAACACGTAACCCCTCACCCCCGACCCCTCTTCCCGCAGCGGGGAGAGGGGAGTGATTTTGGCCCCGCAGGCAATTCCACAGAAGTGGTGTTGCCAAGAAGGGCACTGCGGTGTATAGTTACTTCGTCCTTGTGGTTCGCAGAAGATCCTGGCCGTGATGACCAATCCGTTGTCCCCTCCCTTGCATTTCTGTTATCCCAAGTAGTAACAATTTATTTGAAGCATTTTTCATGCGACGGCGTTCGCCCGCGTTGGGCCTAGCTTGTTTTGCGTGATTTTTTTGAAGGAGGCCCATCATGGGTATGAAACTGTACGTCGGCAACCTGTCTTACGGCACGACCGACAGCGATCTGGAAAAACTGTTCGAGCCGCATGGTGTCGTCAAGTCGGCCCAGGTCATCATGGACCGGGACACCGGCCGCTCGAAAGGCTTCGGCTTTGTCGAGATGGACAACGGCGCCGAGGCGGCCATGACCGCGCTCAGCGGCCAACAAATCGACGGGCGCTCGTTGACTGTCAACGAAGCTCGCCCGCGCGAAGACCGTGGCGGCAGCCGCGGCGGTTCCTCGGGCAGCCGTGACCGAGTCGGTTCCGGCGGCGGCAATCGCTATTAAGCCAATGTGAAAACTTGGACACCCTTCTCGGCCACGGGGCTGGGCAGGGTGTTTGCTTGCGCAGTCACAACGTCATTTTGTTATTGTCCAGCTCAAAAACCGCCACCCGATCCAACAGATGCCGCCCCCTGCCGCGATGATGAGCAGCAGCGCCAGGCACAGCGCCGTCACGTCGTGCGTCTGGCCATAATGCATGCGGTCAAACAACACATGGGCGAACATGATCCAACCCGGCGTTTCCACGCGCATGCCGACTGCTCCGACTTCGCCCAGGGCCAAGGCCGCGATCACGATGACCACGGCCAGCCAAGTGCGGCGCAGCAATGGCCAGACGAGATGCCGCAATTCTTGCAAGGGACTGGCGCCGTCCACCTGCATGCTGTCGCTCAGTTCGCGCGGTACCAGCCGTGTTACCGGCCACAGGGCGACTACCGCGAGCGGCAAAAATCGCAGCAGGTGCGCCCATAAAACCGGCAACGGCGAGGGGCCGTCGTACAAAGCAACTGACAGGGGTTCCAGCGGCACACGCAGCACCAGCCACATGATCGTTTGATGCAAGCCAATTCCCAGGATGGGCCCCGGTGTGGACCACACCAGCGCTGTCACAAAGAAGAGGAAACGGCGAAACCACGGCGACGTTCGCGCCAACCAGCAAAGCAACAAGGCCACAGAGGTTACCAATGCCGCCGAGATGAACATCGTCAAGATGCTTTGCTGAAACAGCGTCGCATCGGCAAGCAGCATGTTGCCGACCCGACTTGCCAGCGCCTGCCTCGACCACTGAGGCGGATAACCGACCAATCCCGTTTTCCACACCAGCGATCCCACCGGCACTCCGGCCATGATGCCAATGACGGCAAAGGCGATGGCAAACGCCGGCCAGCGCATTCGGCCCATAGCAAATGGTCGCGGCTCGGCCAGCATCGCGGCCAGCGGCGGCAGGATGTTGTCCAGGCGAGTCAAAACCCAGTAAACGGCGATACTTGTCAGCGCCACCACGGGCAGCGCCAGCGACAAGGCCCGAGCCAATGTGTCCCCGCCGCCCAAAATGAATTCGTTGTAAATCTTGCGCGCGAAAGTGTCGACCAACATCATGTCCGCGACGGCGACCTCACTGGCAATTTGCAATGTTACCCACACGGCCGCGGCGACAATCGACCCACCGCTGCGCGGCAGCGTGACCGACCACAACACGCGCCAGGGGCCTGCAGCCAGCAGCGCGTCTTCCTCCAATTCCGGCTCGACCCAGCGCAGCCCCTGGCCCACGATCAAGATGATCCAAGGCAGCGCGGCCTGGGTATGAATCCAGATGGTGGGGCCCAGGCCCTCCGCCCACACGCGTTCATCAGGCGTCCACAATCCCACATTGCCCAGGGTAATTTGCCATGCTGTCGTCAACACGTGGAGTGGCACGAATAGTGTCAGCACCGTGAGAAAACGAAAGAAATGGCGTGCGGGCAAATCGGTGCGGTAAAGCACCACGGCCGCGGCGGTTCCCAAAGGAAGCGCCGCGGCCAAGGTGCCCGCGATCAGGAGAAAGGTGTTGCCGGCCAGATCCCAGAGGCTGACCTGAGCATCAGAAGTCGTCAGCAAATCGCCGAGCGGCATCGCCAGGGGAATGCCGACGACGGCGACCAACACCACCAGGGCTGTCCATCGCCAACGCGACATAACGGAGTTTGCAATCGAATGAAGGAAGGTTCGGCACGCGCTTGGTCCTTGCCGCCATTGTCTGGACCCTTGGGCGCTTTGTCATCCCCCTTTGGCGGCCCCTTGTCGTCTTTCTTGGGCGCTTTGTCCTCCCCCTTGGGCGGCGCCTTGTCATCTTTCTTGGGCGCTTTGTCGTCCACTTTAGGCGCTTCCACTTTGGGCGGCTCCACCTTGGGTGCTTCCACTTTAGGCGGCTCTACCTTTGGCGGCTCAACTTTAGGTGGCTCCACCTTGGGCGGAATCTCGTCGGCTTTTTTCTTGCCGTCTTTGTCCTTGGATTTCGGCACCTCGAATGTCTTCACCACCAACGGCTTGACATTGTCCTTGTTCCGCAAGCATAAGATCTGGCCGTCGTGACTCGCGAGATAGATGCGATCTGTCAGATCGTTGCCAATGGACACAATCCAATTACGCGCGTCCCAGGCAGCCATGGTTTTGCCGCGCAGATAATCCACGATCAGCATGTTGCCGACGGAGTCCAGCGCATAAACGAATTTCTGATTGGTGGCCAGGAACTTGACGGCGTCCTTGCTTGCCCACCTCGCCTCGCCAGTGGCACGGTCGACGCGGAATATACCGCCCTTGCTGACCTTCACAAACACATCGGCGTCGGTAGCCCGCGGCGTTTCGACAATCGGCGCCTGTCCGGCGAAACGCCAGAGCAATTTGTTGCCGTAGGTGTCCAGGGCATAGAGGTAGTAGTCCGCGCACGGGATGTACATGATTGACTTGTCATACGCGGGCGGTGAAATCACCGGACCTTCGGTCTGGAACTTGCCGTAAACCACGGCAATGTCTTCCCTGGGGTTGTCCTTGTCGATCATGTAAACGGTGCCACCGTCGGTGGTCAGCACCAGCGTCTCGAGGTTGACGATGGGCCGGAGCGACAGGTTGTCAAAAGCATTGAAGCTCCATTGCCGGATAGGCTGGGGCGATCCCTTTTTCTTGGCGGTTTGCCCCAATTCGGCCTGGAGCTTTTGAGCAAGCCGAAAGTCTGGCACGACGTAGCGAACCAAACGTTCACCGATGCACACAAAGAGGTAGTCATTATCGGCGACCGGCGTGCACGACGGAGCGAACTCCAGGCCAAATCCATAATCCGTGAGATCGGTGTCCTTGTCCACCGTGAAGAGTTGATGCTTGCCGTCGTCGCGATCCAGGGCGTAGAGAATGTCCCGTCGCACGACATAAACGGATTGGTCGTTGAAA
>DASRAT010000338.1:0-15226 GCA_035638015.1 Gemmataceae bacterium
AAGATCTTGAAAAGGATTTCGACGGCCACTGCGGCAGTTGGGGCTATACCGAGTCGCCGCTTGTGGACGGCGACAAAGTCTTGGTCACGCCCGGCGGCAAGAAAAACACTATCGTCGCGCTCGATAAATCCAACGGCAAACTTATATGGACCAGCCCGGTGCCTGACGGCGACACCGCCGGCTATTCTTCGATCATCGCCGCCGAGGTGGACGGCCAGCGGCAATACATTCAATTCACCAGCCGCGGCGTCGTCGGTGTTGCAGCGAAAGACGGCAAGTTTCTATGGCGTTACGACGAGCCTGCCAACCGCACTGCCAATTGCTCCACGCCGGTCTTTTACAAAAACCAGGTCTTCGCCGCATCCGCCTACGGCAAAGGCGGCGGCCTGGCGAAACTCACCCGCACCGACGACAAAACCACCGCCGAGCAGGTTTACTTCACCGACGACATGCAAAACCATCACGGCGGCATGGTGCTGGTCGACGGCTATCTCTACGGCTCCAACGAAGGCCAGGTCTGTTGCCTGAAGTTCGACACAGGCGAGATCATGTGGCAAAACAAGGCCCCCGGTAAGGGCTCGATCACCTGCGCCGACGGTTGCCTTTACTATCGCAACGAAGGCGGCAAGCTCTTTCTCTTCGAGGCCAACCCCAAGGAATACAAGCAACTCGGCACATTCAAGCAGCAAGACCGCAGCGACCATCAGGCCTGGGCGCACCCGGTAATTGCCAATGGGCGGATGTATATTGCGGATCAGGACAAACTGTTTTGTTACGATGTCAAAAAGAAATGATGCCTGGTAGAAGGGAAAAGTCATGCAACTTGGTTTCGTCAGCGCCATTCTCCCGGATCTCTCGCTCGAAGAGTTGTTGGCCTTCGCCGCCGCCGAGGGCTTCGATTGCGTCGAGCTCATGTGTTGGCCCGTTGGCAAAGGCGAGCAGCGGCGTTACTCCGGCGTCACTCATTTGGACGTGACCAGTTTTGACGTCGCACATGTCCAAAGTCTCGTCAAAAAGCACGGCGTCGCCATTTCAGGTTTGGGCTACTATCCCAACCCGCTCGATCCCGATCCGCAAACGCGTCAGGTGGTCCAAGGCCATCTGAAAAAGGTCATCACCGCCGCATCTGCACTTGGCATTGGCATCGTCAACACCTTCATCGGCCGTGATCAATTCAAATCGATCCCGGCCAATTGGCCCCTTGTCGAAGAGATTTGGCCACCCATCGTTCGGCACGCGACAGCCAGCAACGTGAAACTGTGCATCGAGAATTGTCCGATGCTGTTCACCCAGGACGAATGGCCCGGCGGCAAGAACCTCGCCACTTCGCCGGCCATGTTCCGCAAACTGTTCGACTTCCAGCCGGCCCTTGGCCTTAATTTCGATCCTTCGCACATGATCTGGCAGTTCATCGACTCGGCTCGCTGCATCCGCGAATTCGGCAAGAAGGTTTTTCACGTCCACGCCAAGGACACACGCATCGATGCCGACAAGCTTTACGAGCAAGGCAACCTCGGCTTCGGCTGGCACACCGCCAAATTGCCTGGCCTGGGCGATGTGGACTGGAGCGCCCTGTTCGCCGCTTTGACCGACGTTGGTTACAATGGGCCGGTGTGCATCGAAGTGGAAGATCGGGCGTATGAGGGCAGCGTCGCAGATCGCAAGCGGGCGCTGCGGCAAAGCGCCCGGTATTTACGGCAATTCATGGCATAACAGCTAGCTGGGGAGATGTCCGATGCGATGGCTTTTGGCAGCAGTTTTGTTGATGGTGGCGGCGCCGGCGTATGCTCAGCAAAACGACGCGGAAAAACTTTACCGCACCATGGAAAAGAAAATCGCGTCGGCCAAGTCGCTCAAAGTGGCCTGCGACGCCGACGGCGAGTTTGGCGGCGCGCCCGCCAAGATGACCGCTTCAACACAGCTGGCGGACGGCAACAAAGCCCGCATCGATTTCACCATCGAAATCGGCGGCATGAACTTCAAGGTGGCCCTTGTTGCCGACGGCAAGCAACTGGCGCAGACCACTCCTTTTGGACCGGCGCCCAAGATGCAAGCCGCACCGGCTAATTTGAACAAGATCCTGGCCGGCGCGTTGGCAAGAGCAGGCGTGGTGGCCACGGCCGGCATTACGGACAAAGACGATCTGGCCAGCTTCGATCTCGACAAAAAAGCGCCGATCAGCGATTTCAAAATGGGCGCCAAGGACAAAGTCGGCAAAGCCGACGCACAGATCATCGAGTACATCGTCACCTTCGACGGCACCGACAAGACCAGCGTCAAGCTCTGGATCGACACCAAGACCAACCTGCCGCTCAAACGGCAGTTGTTTGACGAAATCAAGAAGGACGGCAAGATCACGGAGACATACACGGAATTTGTGATCGACCCGCAGCTGGATGCGAAGGTGTTTGAGTTGCCGAAGTAGTGTTATTGTTTAGCCGCGACGCGCAGCGGAGCGCGGCCGCCAAGGCGCAAGCGGCGGATCGTCACAGCCGCGGTTGCGCCGGTTTGGTCGGCGGCTCGAAGGCATTGGCCCCGCGTGTTTTCAATTTGCGCGTGTAAATTCTGTCGCCGCAATTCACAAACAGCGTGTCGAAGTTGGCGCCCCCAAAGCAAATGGCAGTTGGTTGTCCGCCGGGCGCCGGGATAATGCAATTCACCCGGCCTGTTTGATCGCACACCTGGATACCCATGCGCGTGGCGACGTAAAGGCGGCCGTCGCGATCGACGCACATCGCCAAGGCCCCGCTGTTGTCGGCATCGTCGGGGACGTGCAGGTGATAGAACTTTTGTTTGTGCTTGAGCGAGCCGTCCTTCTGGATTTGATAGGCGTACACCCAATGGGAAAGCGGGTCGGCCAGGTACAACAGCGTTTGATCCGGCGACACCGCAATCGAGGCTCTGGAAATAGGCTGCTCCAGCGGTATTTCCTCCAACGCCCGTTTTTCACCCTTGGAGTTGATGAAAAACATTGAAAAACCCCACGGTTTTTCCTGATCCTCGCCGATGCAATAAAACTTGCCATCGTGCAACGCTACCAAGCAAAAAGGGTAAAGATCCTTGACGAACGGCTTGATCTCCTCGTTCGGCTCGGTGACCTGGATCTGTTCCAGCGTTTTGCGCGTGTAAAGCTTATTGCCGGGACCAAACGCAAGGTAGGCATTGTTTCTGTGATTGTCGTCGATGAACTCAGGTTTAAGGTCTTGGCCAATCCTGTAGTATCCCGGCTCCTTGCCGTGGTACTCAAAATGCACTTCGCCTTTGCCGTTAACCGTTAGCGCGGCCAGGGCACTGAAAGGACCAGCGATCGGTTTCCACCCCTCGCCCTCCTTCAAAATCTCCTTCATCTCTTTCGATCCCAGTCCCGCTTTCACGGGCGTCGGCCAATCCTTCCACAGCCACTTCATCGCCTCGGGAAAAATCTTGGCTGCATGCTTGCTGTCGTGGCCGCCGGCGCCCCATTCGTGATTGACCTCATAGCCGGCGAACTTCAAGGCCCGCTCCATTTCCTGGTTGGCCATCCACCAATCGCCGCCGTATATGTCGAGGTCGCCGCTACCGTCTTGCAGGAAAACGCGGATCGGCTTGGGTTCGTATTTGCGGATCAACGTTGGATAGTTGTTGCCGCCGCGCAAACCCACATAGGTGCCGATGGCGCTAAAGACGCGCGAAAAGGCGTTGGGTCTCTCCCAGGCCGCGGTGAATGCGCAAATCGCGCCGCTAGAGGAGCCGCCAATCGAACGGTCGTTGCCCGATTCCGAGAGCTTGATCGGCCGGCCATCGGACGTTTTCTTGGTTTCAACATCGGGCAACAATTCATCCAAAAGAAACCGCACATAGTTGTCCCCGAGGCCATCGTATTCAAAACTGCGATTGAAGCGGTCGAGCGATTTGTCATCGGGCGCCTTGACGCGGCCGTGCATGATGAAAACGCCGATGGTCACGGGCATTTCCTTTTTGTGGATTAGCTCATCGAACACAGCTGGGGCATTGAACTGGATGCCGTCTTGATTGACGTGGACGCACGCCGGTTTGGCGGGATCGTATTGCATGGGGACGTAGAGCCAGTAATCGCGGACGGTGCCGGGGAAGATTTTGCTGGAGTTGAAGGTGTATTTAGTGACTTCGCCCTTGGGCACATCGGGCTGTTGGGCGTTGGCTTGTGTTGTCGCTGTGAGGAACAGAGCGAACGTGGTAAGCGAGGTTAGTCGAGTCATGGTTGGCGCCTGAGGCGATGTGTAGAGGTTTGACGAGCCGCCGGGCTTGTCCCGGCGGGGATAAACCCCGCCGCTCGTTGAGCATTTTAGGTGACTGTAGGATGGTCGGGTAGGAAGGTGTAAGGTTGACGGCCTACTCACCGACGACCCGGTCAATGACGATCACGGCGGCGGCGGGTTCGGCTTGATCGGCGGCTCGAAGGCGTTGGCCCCGCGTGTCTTCAGCTTGCGCGAGTAAATCTTGTCGCCGCAGGTGACGAACAGCGTGTCGAAGTTTGCCCCGCCGAAACACAGTCCGGTGGGCTGGCCGCTGGGAACCGGAACGATGCAGTTCACGCGGCCCGCTTGGTCGCAGATTTGGATACCCAAGCGCGTGGCGACGTAGAGGCGGCGGTCGCGATCCACGCAAATGCCGCCTGTGCCGCTGTCATCGGCGTCGTCGGGGACGTGAAGGTGGTTGTATTCTTGTTTGTGCGTCAGTTTTCCGCCGGGCTGAATTTGATAGCTGTAAATCCAGTGGCTCCGACCGTCGTGAACATACATCAGCGTCTGGTCCGGTGAAAGCGCGATGTGGCTGGGAGAAAACGACCACTCTTTATCGACAGTGACTTGGATTTTTCCATTGGGTGCGATGTACAACATATCCCGTCCGGCCTTTGGCCTGGAAGCGTCGATCAGAAAGATACCGCCTTTGTAATCGACGATCAAATCAATGCAGTTAGCCTTGTTGTAGACCCTGGTATCCTTGCCTTTTTCATCCCACGCAATTATTGGACCGCTACCCGAACTTGAATAGCGGAGGCCGTCTGGACCAAAAGCCCAAATCGGAGCTTTGTCAGGACCTGGCAGGAACTCGGTTACCTTGCCGTCGTTGTCGATCTTGTAAACCTTGTTGCGGGGGAATACCTCGCTACAAAACACTTCCCCTTTCCTGTTAGTTGCCATCTTTGCGATGCCTTTGGAATCCTTGACAGCCACCTTCCACCCTTCCCCCTCCTGCAAAACCTCCTTCATCTCCTTCGACCCCGCCCCCGCCTTTACCGGCGTCGGCCAGTCCTTCCACAGCCACTTCATCGCTTGCGGAAAAATCTTGGTTGCATGCTTCGCATCGTGTCCGCCCTCGTCCCATTCGTGATTCACCTCGTAGCCGGAGACTTTCAAGGCTCTTTCCATTTCCTGGTTGGCCATCATCCACCAATCGCCGCCGTAGATGTCGAGGTCGCCGCTGCCGTCTTGCAGAAAAACGCGTATCGGTTTCGGCTCGTATTTGCGGATCAGCGTCGGATAGTTGTTGCCGCCGCGCAGGCCGACGTAGGTTCCGATGGCGCTGAACACGCGCGAAAAAGCGTCAGGCCGTTCCCAGGCCGCGGTGAAGGCGCAGATCGCCCCGCTGGAAGCTCCGCCAATCGAGCGGTCATTGCCCGACTTGGAGAGCTTGATCGGCTTGCCGTCAGCGGTTTTCTTGGTCTCGACATCGGGCAGCAGTTCATCCAAAAGAAACCGCACATAATTGTCGCCCAGGCTATCGAACTCAAAGCTGCGATTGATCCTGTCGAGCGCTTTGTCGTTGGGCGCCTTGACAACGCCGGGCATAACAAAAACGCCAATGGTCACTGGCATATCTTTTTTGTGGATCAACTCATCAAACACGGCCGGTGCATTGAACAGCACGCCGTCTTGATTGACGTAGACACACGGCGGCTTGGCAGGGTCGTATTGCTTGGGGACATAGACCCAATAATCGCGAACCGTGCCGGGGAAGATTTTGCTGGTGCTGAAGGTGTATTTCTTGACTTCGCCTTCGGGGGCGGGACCGGCTGGCTGCGCATAGGCGGGCATTGCAATTGCAAGGAATAGTGCCACGGCAATGATTCGAGTTTTCATGGTCGGCTCTCTGAAAGTGGCGGGCAACTGGATTGATTCTACCCGAGGGAGGAATCGTCGGGAAGGAATGTGTATAACAGTCGTCGGCCATCAGTGTTCCGACACCTGACAACCGACAACTGACAACTGCCATGACCCGCTACCAAAGCTGGATTCTCACCGATATCGTCCGCGATCTTTGGCAAGACACCTTCGCCGTCGCCGGCGACAGTCTCGACTTGCACACGCCGCACGGCTGGTCGATCCGCAAACGCACGCTTCGCGGCGGCCTGCGCGACGGTGTCGATGCGGTCGAAGTCCACAACGGAGCGTTGTCGTTTACCGTGTTGCCGACGCGCGGCATGGGCATTTGGCGTGGCCATTATCACGGCCTGTTCCTGGGTTGGCACGCCCCTGTCCTGGGGCCGATCCATCCGAGTCACGTCAATCTCGCCCGCCGCAATGGCCTCGGCTGGCTCGACGGCTTCGACGAATTGTTGTGCCGTTGCGGCCTGGCGTCCAATGGCCCGCCCGGCGAGGACGTTCACACCGACAAGGCCGGCCGGACACAGCGTGAAAAGTTGACCTTGCATGGCCGCATTGCCAACCAACCGGCCCATTACGTGGAAGCTCGCCTCAACCTCGATCCGCCGCACGAATTGAGCGTCATCGGCCAGGTTGACGAAGGGGGCTTGTTTTCACCTCATCTGCGTCTGACCACGACCTTGACGACCGCGCCTGGCTCGAATCGGGTGGTGATCCACGATGTCGTCGAAAACCGCGGCGGCACACCGGCGGAAATGCAGTTGCTCTACCACCTCAACGTCGGCCCGCCGCTGTTGGAAGCCGGCAGCCGCGTGCTCGTCCCCCTCCGCGAAATGGCGCCGCGCGATCCATGTGCAGCGGAGGGAGTTTCGACCTGGGACACTTATCCGGCGCCCGCGCCCGGATTCGCCGAGCAGTGTTATTACTGTGATCTCGCCGCCGACGCCAGGGGTCACACATTGGCCATGCTGCAAAACCGAGGTGTTGACAAGGCATTGGTCGTTCGCATGAATCATCGGGAATTGCCGTGTTTTACGGTTTGGCGCAACACGGCGGCGCTGGAAGATGGTTATGTCACGGGTTTTGAACCGGGGACGAATTATCCCAACCTTCGCACCTTTGAGCGTCAACAATGCCGCGTGCCTGTTTTGCCGCCTGGCGGCCGCTGGGAATGCAAATGGAGTTTGGAGGTGCATGACACGGCGGCAGCAGTGGGTGCGGTGCAAAGCGAGATTGCGATGCTTCAAGCGCATGCGCCGGCGGTGGTGCATGGCAAACCGGCAGCTCGATTTTCGCCGTAAAAACTCGCAAGTTATGGCTGTGGCTTTTTCCCGGCCAGCGCGTACAATTAAAGCAGACCGACGCAAGGCCGTCGCCAAAAATTGCTGGATGTGGGTTCCTCCTTCGCCACACAAAAAACAAGGACACGACTCAAATGCCCGACCTCATCGACGAAATCCGCGAACTCAAAAAAAGCCACAACGCCACGATTCTGGCCCATTATTATCAAGAAGGCGACATCCAAGATCTCGCCGACTTTACGGGCGATAGCCTCAAGCTGGCCCGTGCCGCCACGCAGGTCAAGACGCCCGTCATTGTCTTTTGCGGTGTGCATTTCATGGCTGAAACGGCCAAAATGCTCAACCCTGAAAAGCGCGTTTTGCTGCCGGATTTGCAAGCCGGGTGCAGTTTAGCTGATAGCTGCCCTGCCGACAAACTGGCGCGGTTTCAAGAGATGCTTCGCGAAAATGGCCGCAAGATTCAGACGGTCACTTACATCAATAGCTCGGCGGCGGTCAAGGCATTGTCCGATTGGGTCGTGACCAGCGGCAACGCCGAGGAGATCATTCGCCGGGTGCCGGCCGAGTTCGAGATTCTTTTCGTCCCCGATCGCCATCTGGGCCAATATTTGCAAGAGGTGACCGGCCGCCCCATGATCCTTTGGAACGGCTCGTGCATGGTCCACGAGATTTTCAGCGTCGGCGATTTGCTGACGCAAAAGCGTAAGCTGCCAAACTCCTTGACCATCGCGCATCCCGAATGCCCAGCCAATATCCGCGAGCACAGCGACTTCGTCGGCGGCACCGAGGCGATGCTGAAATATGTTGAGCAATTCAAGGAGCCCCGCGATTTCCTGGTGGCGACCGAAGCCAACATGATGTGGCAGCTACAGTCGAAAACGCCACGGCACCGTTATCATCCGGTGCCGGGCATCACCTGTGCTTGCAACAAATGCCCGCACATGGCTCGGAACACGCTGGAGAAACTGCGGGATTGTTTGGCAAATGAAACGCCAGAGATTGGCTGGCAGCCGGAGTTTGACAAGGCGCGGGCGGTGGTGCAGAAGAGTTTGCTAAATTGACGGTGAAAGCTCATGAGCCTCGTGCCTCCCAGTTTTCTCCTGCGTGTCTGCTACCCTTGCCGTTACCTCAAGGACATGCCGCGCGAGGATGATGATCGCCTGCTCGACCTCCCCGCCGACTACCGCCTGGACAACTTCGCCGCCATGGATGCCAGGCCCAGTTTCGCCGACGTTCGCCTGGCGTGGAATGAGTTGGGCATCGGTTTTCAAGTTGAAGTCAAAGGCAAGGATCAACAGCCGCAAGGCGATGCCAGCCGGTTGCGCGCGTCCGACGGCGTAACCTTGTGGGTTGACACCCGCGACGCCCGGGCCAGCCATCGCGCCAGCCGTCATTGCCATCAGTTCTTTTTTTTGCCGACCGGTGGCGGACCGGATCGGGACGAACCGGTGTTTTCCCAGACGGCCATTCACCGCGCCTTGCAAGACGCCCCACTTTGTTCGCCAGGGGATATTGCCTTTCGCGGCCAGTTGAAAAAGACGGGTTACATCATTGAAGCTTTTCTGCCGGCAGCGGTGCTGAACGGCTTCGATCCCGAGCACAATCCGCGCCTGGGGTTCTTCTTTGCGGTCCGCGATGTGGAGCTGGGAGATCATTTGCTGAGCGCCACGCCCGAGTTTCCGTACTGGGAAGATCCAAGTCTGTGGAGCGTGCTGGAGTTGGTGAAAAGCGACTCGAAAAAGAAGGTGGCGCGTGGCAGAGGCAAATGAGGTTTGGCGCCTGAGTCGTCTTAAGACAAAACTGTCAATCGCTGCTTAGACTTTGCTCATATGGCTGAAGCGCCCGGTATTTCTCTTCCTGCCGGCCCGTGATGCGGTAAATCACCAAGATTAAGAACCCCGCAGCGATCATGCTCAACAACGCGCCAGCCATGCGGCCCATCGTGGCGACCTTCATATCTTCGATCGACGCATCTGCTTTAAAGCTGGCCCTGAGGCCAATTTGCCCGGCGAAATTGCACAGCAGCCAAAAAATCCACCAAATAACGACCAGGGCCGAGCCGCTTGCTTGACGCCATGCGTGCGGGTCAGACGCGGAACGTGATGGATCGCTTGCTTTCCAGGTTTCTTGCATTACCGCATAGGGCCGATACAGATTGATGAAAGGAATGAAATAGGCGCCGACCGCTCCGCCAGGGGTGTGAGCCAAGTCGCGAGCGCCAAGAACGGACAAGTTGCCATAAGAGCGGTGCAACCACGTCAAGAAAACCACAATGATGCCAATGTTTAGACCCAGGCTCACCAAGCCGACAACCATGTTGGTCATTTCCAGCGTTTGAGCTTGTTGCAGCTGCTGCGGCGTAGGCCCGCGCCAATTGTCCAATCCATCGAGAACGTGCTTATAAGCCAGATCCACCGGGATGCTCAAGGCGTCGACCACCATGACCAGCACAAGCAGCACCAAGGTGCCGACGCACAAACCCCTTGTGTTTTGAAGCCGGCCCAGGAATAGACGGCTGTCGATCAAGTCCCTGGAAATAGGGCGTTCTCCTGCCTCCATGCCAGATCGAGGCTCGGTTTGCACGAACTCATCGCGCCGCGAGGCATTGCCGGCGGCGTCAGGCGGGGGCATTGACGCGATTGCTTGGGCTTGCACGTGTCCATAGCCCGGACGAAAGTTTTGGAGGCAGTGAGGACAGCGCAGGCGCTGATTGCGCATAGCGTCTGGCACTCGCATCTGTTGAGAGCAGGAGGGGCAGTTGACGATGTCGTCCATGGAGCGTGTGCAATGAGGAATGCTGTGGACGTTGCCCGCCACGGAGCACTTCATCTCCAGCGTGTGGCCATGCTAATACCCCCAGGCCTTCAAGGCCAGTGAAAACAGCGCCGCGTTTTGCGGCTTCCGGACTTTTTAATGCCTGGCTAGAAGTCCGAAAGTGTAAATGGCTCGTTGCCGGCGCGCGTCCCCAAGGATTGCCAAAGTTTGGGATCGATGTCGTTATTGATCGCCCGCACGCCGCCGTCGGCGAACAGAAAGTTCACACCCTGCATGTGCAAGCTGAAAAAGTCGTCCACGTGATTGAGAGGACTATTGGGCGTGTGGCCTTCGGAGGCTTCGCCCGTATGGCCCAGGCATAAAACACCCGCGCCTTCCGGACCCAGCACGCTGGCCTTGATGGGCGGAACCTGGCCGCCAACCACCGCTCCCGTCCAGGTGCTCAAGGCCAGATTGCTGCTGCGTTCGCCAACCATCAGCGTATTGCTCGTGCCATCGGTGATGTCGGAAAAACGCGTTTGGCTGTTGCGGTAAAAAATGCCATTGCCGGCGCTGGGATTGTCGGTGATCTCCGGCGTGCCGAACATGCCGACATAATTCGCGATGCCGACCGTGACCTGGGTGCCCGACACGACAAACGTGGCCGGACCATTGTCGGCGGGGCAGCGAAAGATGGCCAGACTGGCGGCGCGAACGTTGGCATTGGCCGCCGCTCCAATATCGGCATTGTGATTAAGCTGGCGTTGCAGGGCTGACTGGTCGACGTCCTGTAACAGGTAACTTGCCCAGCCCCAGCCAGGCCCAAGATCGGCGTTGTCCGAACCAATCTTCGACGAATAGCCGGGCGGCAAGCGCTTGAGGCGATCGTGATAGCCATGCAACGCCAGGCCGATCTGCTTGAGATTACTTCGACAGGCGGCACGAAGTGCCGACTCGCGGATTTGTTGAATCGCGGGCAGCAACAGGCCCACAAGCACAGCGATAATCGCAATGACGACAAGGAGTTCGATCAAGGTGAAGGCATTGCGGCGGCGAGCGGGACTCATGACAAACACCAAGTGGTAATACAAAGTAATATCGAGATATTACTTTATAATACCCTTTTGGTGCCGTCAAGCTTTGGCTGGCATTTATGATTCACACGGTCGGGAATGACACTTTTCGTCAGTGTGTGTCCAGCGCAGCCAACCGGAGCACAGACGCACCTGGCACATGCATTTCAGGTGATACGGTGTGCAACGAATCCGGAATTGTCGCTCTGTAGCAACTGTTGATTGGCAATAGAGTTTTGGAAACAGGCCAAGCCCAAAACAGGCCCTGTAAGTCGCTGTGGGGGGGTGAAATGAAACGAATATTTGGTGTACGTAGCCAAGTGCGTCAGCGCCGTTTGGCTGAGCTGGACACGCCATCCCTGTGTCAAATCTGCCCGCGTGCGGTATAGCCGTCGGCTTCAAAGGGTGTTACTGGTTCCCTTTGCCTCCCCCCAACCGAAAACCGCCAATCCGCGAGGAGTAGGTCGTGGACCCTTTCTTGTAATAATCGCCAACGTACCAAATAGTGCGGTCGTCACTGGGATCCATCACGGCCGCGGTGTAATCCTGCCAGCGGTTGCCCTTTTGCTGTGCGGCTTCGCCTTCGACGAGCACCGCTTCCTTCATGGTCATGACGCCCAGGGGATCGCCATCGAGCCTGCCCGTGATGCGTTGGCCTGGAAAATGTGTCGCGCCGCTGAACGAGTAGGCCAAGCCGATGTTTCCTTGACCATCCATGACTGTGCCGGCCATCCAGCGCCAATTGGGGTCGGGGGCATAGGTGCCTTGTTGATAAAGTTGGACGTTGCGATCTTTGTCCAGGCGAAACTCGTACCAGCGAATGCCGCTGCCGCCCGCCGCCGTTTTTACCGATTGCGAACCGACTATTGACTCGCGAGCACCGAAGCGGCGGTAGACCAGGCGGTTGATAAGCTTGTCGCCTTGCACGTCGAGCTTCATGGTGGCATCTTTTTGAGGAGCGGCCTTAGTCAACTGCCCGCCGCCGCTGTACTCATAAGGCGCCACTTGAATCTTGGTCGGACCATCCAGCTTGGACTTGGACGGATCTTTCCAATCCACATGGAACTTCCACCAGTAAATGCCGTCGTCCTTGATGTTCTTTTTGAGCTGCGCTCCACCGACGGTCATCATGATGTTCGGCGCCCCTTCTGGCGGGACTTGCTTGCAGTCGATGTCCGCATTGAGCAGGAAGACGACGTTATCGATGATGAAACCCTGCTCGGTGGCTGGTTCGCCCTTGAGCATCTTTTGGCGGTCGACCACATAGGCTTGCCGCTGAATGAGATTGTCACTGGTGCTGGTAGGAACATAGTAGCCGTCAGGCCAAACGGCCGGCCGCGGGTAATCAGGAAACAGCGGCCTTTGGAATATGTAACGATGATAGCTGCCGAGCGGATCGGAACTGGTGCTGACGGCGTAGCACATGGCGTAAGAACCTCCGCCGCCCTTGCCACCGCCGCCACCCTTGCCGCCGACTTTTTCGCCAGGCTTGGGTTGATAAAGCGTTTGGGCCGGGCCCGGTTGGTTCGGAACGCCTGGCAAACTCAGCTGAATGGGGCCGCCCGATTTGCCGGCCTTGGCGTTTTCTTTGAAAGGGAGTTTCCTGAAAATCGGTATCACAATCAACCACCGTTCAGCCAGCTGATCATAAACCGCGACGGCGTCTCCACCGTTAAGGTCTCCAAAGTCGCCGAAACCCTTGAAGACGTTGCCGGTATTTACGGGGCCGTAAAGGCATTGGCCCGTGGTATCAAACTTTTTTCCCTTCTTCGTGAAGATGGCCATCTTGGTGTTTACGACTTGCACAATATGATCCGGACCGACCGCGATGGAATTGTCAGACGGATTGTTAAGATTGGCCGTGCCCTGCGGGCCTTTGAAGCCGACGCCGAGGCCGTCGAAACTGGCCACGATTTCCGGTGAGGCCCCAGTGCCCTGCTTTGTCTGTTCCACGTCTGCCGAAGTGAGTTTTTTTTGTTCTCCTTGCGGCGAGGCGCTGGCATTCCCCGTGAGTTCGATTGGCGTCGATTTCTCTTGAGCCGTTGCCAATGAGGCCAGTGGCGGAGAGGTGTCATGAGCCAGGGCAGCATTGACGGTGACCGCGCCTCTTTTCGTCTTCTCCACCGGCTCGGCCGCCGCGACACCGTCGCCTGCGACTCGCAACCCTGCGACAAGGACTGCCACCAAAATAACACCAACAAAACCGACAAAGCGAGGGCTGCGGATCATGGGTTACGTCTCCGGAGAGTCTTTGGTTCTGGCCACAGAGTAGGGCCACGCAGGTTGCCAGTCAACCACATTTGTACGCGAAGCGTCCATCTATTACTCGTTGCCAAACTCCGCCTGGTAACCCACGTAACTCCTAGCTTGGGTGCTTTTTGCCGATAATACTGATGAAACCACGTGTGCCGGTCCGATAAAAGAGGTAGCGCTATCCCGATCGTCCCGTTCGCTGCCGTTCCAGGCCGGCGCCGCCACCGTGGCGCCTGGGAATCTGGGCAATTGAGGCATGTCATGAAATGGTCGGGAAATAACGCCTGGCGGCATTTCTTGATGCTTTCCGCTTGCTTGACAGCAGGCTGCGAAGTCTTCGCCGATCCGTTGCTGCACAATCCGCCACCGGCTGCGATTCGACCTTTGGCCGTCCAAGCCAGCCCATCGACTGCGCCGCCTCGCCGTGCGACGTTTGGCACGCCCGTCGAGCAACCCATCCAACAAGCTGCCTACATGCCCTATGCTCAGGTCGAACCGGCCCAGAGAGAATTGTCCGCACGCACACTGGTCGAGCAAGTCCTGGCTCGGAACCCTTCGCTGGCCCAAATGACTGCTGTCTGGCAAGCGGCGACCGCTCGCTATCCGCAAGTTACATCTTTGGACGATCCAATGTTTGGGGGAACGATTGGTCCGGCCTCGTTCGGCTCCAACACAGTCAACTCCGCCTATCGATTGGAATTATCCCAAAAGTTGCCGTGGCCCGGCAAACTGGGGCTGCGTGGCCAAAACGCCTTGGCGGAGGCCAGTGCCGCCGGCTTCGATGTCGAGGACATGCGTCTGCAACTGATCGAGAGCGCCCAAAGCGCTTTCTATGATTATTTCCTGGCAACCCGCGCCCTGGAAGTCAACGCGGAAGGGTTACGGCTGCTTCAGGATTTCAAGAAGAACGCGGAGGCCCGTTACACAAATGCCCAGGGCGCACAGCAAGACATCCTGCAAGCCGACGTGGAAATCGGCAAACAACGGGAGCGCGGTCTCCAACTAGAACGAATGCGGCGAGTCAGCATCGCTCGCATCAATACGCTTTTGGATTTGCAGCCCGATTTGCCGTTGCCACCACCTCCCAAGCAGCTGGCAGTGAAGGATGCACTTCAAACGCCGGCTACGTTGCGTGCGATCGCGCTTGCCAATCGGCCTGATCTCAAAGCGCTGATGAACCGCATTGCCGCCGAGGAAGCGTCGTTGGGCCTGGCCCACAAGGAATACTACCCAGACGTGGAGCCGTTCGTGATGTACGACCGTTTCATGGGCAACACGTCGGACACCCGTGATCTGGCGATCATGATCGGCGCCAAAGTCAATTTGCCCACGCAAACATGCCGCCGCGACGGCGCCGTCGCCGAGGCCCACGCCAAGGTGGCCCAGCGCCGGGCCGAATTGGCCCGGCTGACCGACCAGGTGAACTTCGAAGTCCAGCAGGCGTTCGAGCAGGTTCACGAAAGTGAAAACGCTATTCGCCTTTATGAGAAGGAAATCTTGCCCGCCGCCCGCGCCAATGTGAAAACGGCCCAGGCAGAATACATGACGGGCAAGATTCCATTTTTAAGTTTGATCGAAGCGCAGCGAAACTTCGTCGGTCTGCAAGACCGTTTCTATGAAACGACTGCAGACTATTTTCGCCGCCGGGCCACGCTGGAACGAGCGGTCGGTGGACCGCCCCCCGTGGGGCAGGCTTTCCAGCCTGCCTTTTGAAATGGCA
>DASRAT010000339.1:0-5090 GCA_035638015.1 Gemmataceae bacterium
CCTTTCCCTCCGAGCCTTTCATTTTTTCAGGGCCGACTTCTAGGTTAAAGGCCCCATCGTCGCCAGTTTTCCCCTGGGCCAGTTGTACTGGCTTGCCCTCGTCGGCCGCAAATAGCGTTACCGTCGAGCCAGCGATGGGGCTGTTGGCGCCGAGCACCTTGCCTCCGAATCCGCCAGGTTGGCCGGAGGCAGCATTCATGGGCTGCCACGCCGCCTTGCCGAAAACCAGCACCGTGACGCAAGCTACGCCTGCCAGCACGGCTCCAACTCGATGCTTCCTCATCTTCGTTCTCCATTGTAGAGCGGAGCACCCCAGCGCCGAGCGATACGATACAAGGTTTCCTTGGGGCTTTTGCCAACGCTGCCGCGAAGCTGTTCTACGTCTCGGAATTCGAAATTACAGTACCCGCGCGACTCGCACGCTGGAGCAACTGCCCCACGATCATGGCGCAGGCTCCCTGGAGTCCCTGTCTTCCAAACAGTCGCCGGCGCTAACAGCTGGGGGCCTTGCCGTCGATGCAATGGCCTCCAAGTGACTAAGGGACTAATCACAACTTGCTAAGGGACTACCGTTAGGAAACGCTGTGTTGCCAGCTGGGCGTGAGGTGCCTGGCTGACAGGCAAAAATCCACTTGCGATAATTCAAGCGATCTCACACCAAGACAACCAACTGGTTGCCGCAGCGAGCCCGGACCGCTGTCGCTGGTGTTTAAGACCGTGAAGGTCGATGGCACGCAGCGATCTTCCAGGCTCTCCAGCCGCAGGCAAGCATGCAGCTGGCGCCGCGGCTTGCTCGGACACTTGCGGATTTTGCGCGCCGAAGTAAACAGGGAACGGAACCAGGAATGCGCCCACATGATGGTGCTCCATTAACGAGATGGTCTGCGATATAATGGGCCAGTTGCGTCAATGCCCCATCCAGATCGAGAAAATCGTTGGCCGAAGTTTCGTCAGCCAGGTGGAGCTTGTCGAAATTTACGCGTCGTCTGCCGCCGCCATGGCGTAAGCGCCGTTTGAGCCGTGCTCGCTCCACGAGGATGCGCCGCATGGCCTCCGCCGCGGCAGCAATGAAATGACCGCGACTGTTCCACTGCTGAACCTCATCTTTGTCAACCAGGCGCAAATAAGCTTCGTGGACGAGCGCGGTGGTCTGGAGTGTTTGCCCTGGCGTTTCCTGGGCCATTTTCGCCGCCGCCAATTTGCGCAGCTCATCGTAGACGAGCGGCAAAAGCTGCTCGGCAGCATGCGGATCGCCTTGCTCAATGGCGGACAGGATGCGAGTGACTTCGGTCATGAAGTTGACGATAGGCGGCTAGGCGAAAGAGTTCAAGCAGGATTGAGAGCGTGATTCAGACTACGAGCAGTTCAACTATGAATAGCCTGACAAAAGAACGTCGACCTGCGTAGCCGACTGAACGATTGAGCGCGTCGGTTCGACCCACCGAATGCGATTTGGTTCTTGCCATTGGCTGCGTAGGTCGGTTCGAGTGGCTTGGACCTTCAAGCATTTCGAGATTCTCTCTGGAATGAAAACCAATGATTTGGCGCCAGGTCGAAGCCATTTAACAGCCACGGATTCGCCGCCTCAGTTCGAAACGCAGCCGCGATAAGGGCGCTGCCCACTATTGCCGCGGCCACCTCTTGGCCCGAGCCAGTCCAGCGTATGCAGCTATCTCCGGCAACCGTTGACAATAACGCTCCGCCGGCACATGCTTCGGCGTCAAGCGTTCCCGTGACGAATAAGCTGGCAGTCGCCGGATGCGGACCGAAATGCCAGGCCGCAGTCGCGTCATCCCAGGGGCCACGCCAGCAGAAGCGATCGCGAAAAACCAATCTGCCGGCGCGGCGAACTGTCATTTCTTGCACCAATAGGTCGAAAGAAAACCGCTCTGAGGCGTCGCCGCGCGCATAGCGTCCCGCGAGCCAGAGGTCGCCCCAGATCACGGACGCATCGGCTGCCAGGTCAATCTCCACCTTTTGAAATGATCGGCTTCCCGCAAAAGGAATCACGGGACCGGGCAAAATGACCAACACCGCCCCCGCTTCGACGCGCACCCGCCAGCGCTGCGTGCAGAAGCCGTGCACTGCCGGGTGAATGCGCGTCGCCGATTGGCCTACTACGACAGCACGCGTTCCAGGGCCGGCGTGAAGATCGACGAGGTGGGCGTCGCCATCCATCAAGCCGGCAGTGGGATTCAACAAATAAAGAAGCGCGGGCTCCTCTGGGCCGAAATGAAACGGAGGCAACACACGCAAGGGCACTTGCTGATAACAGCGACCCAGGCGCGTCTGGCCGTCGGCGTTGATGAGTTCAGCGCGCACACCGCCGACGCGGCCGGCGGCGTTGGCAGCAAGCGCGAAAGGGCGAAGTTCAGGCGGCGTCAGGAAATCGTCGACCGTGATGCGAGCCGGCCACGGACCCATTGCAGCATGTCCTCCACGTTCTCGCCCGTCCGCAGACTGATGAGCACAAACGGCCTGTCGCCGCGCATTTTGAGGCTGTCTCTACGCATCACGTCGAGGTCGGCGCCGACGTGCGGCGCCAGGTCGATCTTGTTGATGACCAGCAGGTCGCTGCGCGTGATGCCGGGGCCGCCCTTGCGTGGGATTTTGTCACCCTCGGCCACGTCGATGACATAGATGGTGCAGTCGGCCAATTCCGGCGAAAACGTTGCCGCCAAATTGTCGCCGCCTGATTCGACGATGACCACTTCCAGGGCCGGGAACTTCTTCTCAAAATCGGCGATGGCCGCCAGATTGATGCTGGCATCCTCGCGGATGGCGCTGTGCGGGCAGCCGCCGGTCTCGACGCCAACGATGCGGTCCAACGGCAGGGCTTGTTTGCGGGCCAGAAACTCGGCGTCTTCCCGCGTGTAGATGTCGTTGGTGATGACCGCAAGGTTGATTTCGGGCCAGAAGGTTCGGCACAGGCGCTCAACCAGGGCGGTCTTGCCGGAGCCGACCGGGCCGCCGACGCCAATGGTGAAGACCCGCCGCTTGGGGCCGGCGAAATGGGCGTGCCGATGTCCCATCGGGCCGTGGTCGCCGTGGCAGTGGAACGTGGTGTACCGCCGGCCGCGTTTGCGGCGTGGCGCCTCAGGATCGGAAAAGGCGTGAATAAAGTCGGCTTTGTTCATGGCAAAATATCTCGTAGGCGGGGCAGCAGGCCCCAGCGGTTTCCAGGTCGCGGCCGCTCAAGTCGTCAGCCAGGCGCTCCAGCAACGGATGCAGCCGCGCCATGATCTGCTGCCCGTGAGTGTGGCCGATGGGTATGGCTCGCACGCCCGCGCCAAGCACCCCCAGCGCCGCCTGATGTAAATAAACTCGCAATGCCTCGACCGGCGTTGCCCCGGCTGCCGCTGCCAGAGCGGCGAAAACGACCGCGTGATGCCACGGACCGGAACCGGCATCTCCGAGTGCCGCCACTGCCTCGTTTGCCCATTGCCACACCCCCGCCAGTTGCAACAACTGTTCGCCCATTTGCTGGCTGGCGCTGCGCAGTGTCGGTGGCGTCAAACTACCGCTTAGCAATTCGTTGGCTTCCCCGGCGACTTGCCACTGGCCAGCCAGACAGGCACGGTTTACTGCCGCGACCACAACACCTTCGCAGGGGCCAGCGGAGTATTGTAGCCAACAGCGCAGCCAGTGTTCCAGACCCGGTGGATCGGCGACCAAGCCGCGGGTCACGGCAGCTTCGAGGCCCCACGAATGACTGTAGCCGCCGATGGGGAGGGCGGAGTCGCCGAGTTGGAGGAGGGGGAGGAGCATTTGGCGGCCCTTTGCCTTTACCCGCCAGCGTACTGGATAAATCGATGAGCCAACTTGGCGGGACGACGCATGTGGGCCGAGCAAGTGTCGGTATCAAGCAAAAAGTTCATTCCAGGCTTTCCCTGCGTGAGTCCTTCTTTCGTTCTTGATAAATCTCCTCCATGATGGCGTCCCAATGGGGATCATCTGCTAACGCCCCTTCAGTGCTAAGCAAGCCATCCCCTTTTTTACGCGCTGGCCCTATCGGCAAAGTCCGCACAGAAACCTCGACTTCTTGGCCGTCAACAAGTCCCAAGTTCTCGGTCAGCTCAATTGTCTGACCGCGAATTTTGCCGTGCGTGAATTTGGTCATGTCCAGTTCCTTTACTTAATCGTCGGCAACACCTCTTCCATTAGACGCCATTGCCGTCTCGCGGTCAACGCGATGTCAAAATAGGAAATACCGCTGTGCCATCGGCAACACCTTCGCCGGTTCACAGGTCAGCAACTCACCGTCAGCCCAAACGCGGTAGGTGTCGGGATCAACACGAATCTCCGGCGTGGCCGTATTGTTGGGCAAGTCCTTCTTGCCGATGGCCCGGCATTTTTCCACGGCGATTACTGGCCGCTGCAAGCCATAGCGGTCCACGATGCCGGCTTCAAGGGACGCCTTGGACACCAGGGTCAGGCATGACATTGTCGCGGCCCGTCCGAAGGAGCCGAACATTGGCCGCGGATAAACGGGCTGCGGCGTCGGGATGCTGGCGTTGGCGTCGCCCATCTGGGCGTAGGCGATCATGCCGCCCTTGAGCACCAGTTCGGGTTTGACGCCGAAAAACGCCGGTTTCCACAGCACCAGATCAGCCCACCTGCCTGGCTCGATGCTGCCCAGGTGGCTGGCGATGCCGTGGGTCACGGCGGGGCAGATCGTGTATTTCGCGACATAACGTTTCACCCGGAAGTTATCGTTGCGAGCTCCGTCTTCCTTCAGCGCACCGAATTGCACTTTCATTTTGTGAGCCGTTTGCCAGGTGCGGAGAATAACCTCGCCCACGCGGCCCATCGCTTGCGAATCGCTGCTGACCATGCTGATCCCGCCCTTGTCATGGAGAATATCTTCGGCGGCAATGGTTTCGGCGCGAATGCGGCTTTCGGCAAAGGCCACGTCTTCCGGCACACTCCGTGATAGGTGATGGAAAACCATGAGCATGTCGAGATGCTCGTCGATGGTGTTGACGGTGAAGGGCCGCGTGGGATTGGTGCTGGACGGCAAGACGTGGGCCAGGCCGGCAATCTTGATGATGTCGGGAGCATGGCCCACGTCTTGCCGTCCAGCACCAATC
>DASRAT010000340.1:0-4288 GCA_035638015.1 Gemmataceae bacterium
TCCACCAGATTGCTGCCAATGAAGCCCGCGCCGCCGGTGACGAAATAACGCATGCCGTCGATCCCCCCGTTAGCTTTTCTTGAAGCCCTTCATCAGCAAACTGGTGCCAAACGGCATCCGCGTCCGCCGGTCCAACTGCATCAGTGTGCGCAATGCTAATGCCCGCACCGGCCGCCGTCGCACATCAGCCGATCCCGCCACCGGATAACGCTGCCGCAGCCATTTGCTGTACAGCAAACAAACCGGCACCAACGTATAGCCGAAATAGCGCATGACCTGCACATCGCAAAAGGGCTCGACCAACTGATGCAGCGTTTTCTTGGTATAGCGGCGAAAGTGACCAAGTTGCTCGTCGTGATAGCCGAACAACCACGGCCCGGCCGGGACTGACAGCAGCACCAGGCCGCCAGGTTTCACGGCCCGCATCATGTTGACGAAAGCCAGCTCGTCGTCGCGGATGTGTTCCAACACATCGGTGGAGACCACACAGTCAAAATCTTCCTCGGATTCGAAATCCTCGATGCTGCTGACGGCAAACCTGCAGTTGCCTGGCGAGCCGAACAGTTTCGCATTGCGTTTGGAAAGAGCCACGTGCGTCGGCTCAATGTCGATGCCGAGGACCGAATGGCCGCGTGCCGCCAACTGGAGCGACATCTCGCCCGAACCACAGCCGACGCTGAGAATTCTCAGGTTTTTTTCGTTTTTCAGGTAATTTTCCAGGATCTGATATTTGGTGCTGGCGTAAAGATCCTGGGCCTTGGCGGCCAGGTCGTCGTATTGGAATTGAATGAACGTGCTGACGTTCGCTTCGGCAATCGCATCGATGGTAGCCTGCTCCGCCATGTCGACCTCCTTGCCTGCTGGGATGGCCATGTAGGACAGCCTTCCCAGGCCGTCTGGGACAGCCTGGAAAGGCCGTCCTACTTCACCGCGTCGCGACGTGGCTTTAGCGTCAAACCGATCACCAAATTGCAAAACACCGCCGGCACCCGCAGTGGAAAGAACCGCCGGCTCGCCACTTCGAAATACGGCGCCAGCTCAGCCAAAATCTCACGCGGCCGGTTCACATGCTCGCGCTCGATGAACCACTGATAAGACTGGTTGTAACGCTTTTCAAAAATCCTTTGAGCCGAAATCTTGCGGGCTAGCGAATACGCCAGGCCGCCTTCGCATGGGATGACAATTTGCAAAACGCCGCGTTGCTTGTCGCACAGCCGGTACAGTTCATGGGCAGTCGCCGGCAAATTCGGCAAATGCTCCAGCACATGAATTGCCAAAATGCGATCAAAGTAGTCGTCGGCGAAATCGAGCCGTTTCTGACAATCGCCGGTGATCGTCTGCACCCGCGGAAAACGCTTGTGAATCTCGGCGCTCATGCTCGGCCGCAGTTCCAACGCGTGGTAGTTGACTTCCTGCTCCGGCGTCAGCTTCTCATAGCACAGATGCTCGCCAATGCCGGCCCCGATCTCCAGCGTGCATTCGAAGTCGGCCGGCGCTGTCCACACCGGATAGCCGTGATTGAAGCGGTCGATGATGCCGAATTTCCGCGGCAGCACCTCATGCCAATACTTCATGAAGTCGTCGCGGATCGACTCTTGCTCGGCGCTGAGCGGCGGGAAGGACTTGGGCCATGCAGCCATGCAATGCTCCTGGGGAGACGTTAACGGCCGGAGAAAACGTCAGCTGTTTGCCTTTCCAGGGCCCGCGCCGCCGGCACGACAAACGGCGGCGGATAGGCGCCCAGACGAATGCGAAACAGATCTTTCAGATTCTGCCAGTTGCCGGCCACCAGCTCCAGACGGCTGTCGCCGTCGTCGCGCCAGCGGATGCCGACTTCCTTCATGCGGTAACCGGTTCTTTTGGCGAGGTACAGCAAATCGACGTCGAACATGTAGCCGTCGATGCGCATCCGCCGAAACAAGTCGCGGGCCACCGGCGCTCGATAAAACTTGAACCCGCATTGCGTGTCAGCAATGCCCCACAAGCCAACGATCAATTGCATGGCGATCTTGAAACCCCGCGAGCCAAGTCGGCGAACAATGTTTTGCGGGTTTTCGATGCGGGTTTCAGCCATGCCCCGCGACCCGAAGGCCAGGTCATAGCCCTCGTCGAACCAGGGCAAGACCTTCTCGATCTCCTCAATGGGTGTCTTGTAATCCGCATCGACGAAGCCAATGATCTGGCCACGGGCGCGAGCCACCGCTTGACGTATGCCGCGCCCCTTGCCTCCGCGGTGTGGACTGCCCAAAACGCCCAAAGTGGGATCATCCTGGGCCATTTCCGCGACCAATTCGCGCGTGCCGTCGTTGCCGTCGGCGGCAACGATGATTTCGTAGTCATAAACCTGATCGCTGAGGTATTCGCGCATGGCCCGCAGCGTGCTGCCGATGACCCGCACCTCGTTGTACGCCGGCACAATCACGCTCAAATACGGCGACGCGAACATGTCAATTGGCCTCATAAGTTCCGTAAAAAACGTAGCGTCTCCCTCAGCCGGGCGGAATGTTAATCGGTATAGCAGTGGGGGTCAAGACGAGGTGCCTTACCACCTGAGCGGCGCAAGCCGCCGGCTCATGTGGAGACAAGGAGACGGGGAGACAAGGAGACGGGGAGACAAGGAGACGGGGAGCACCGCGCTGTTGGCGGTCGGGAGCAAATGGTGTATGCCAATTTATGTTTCTCCTTGTCTCCTTGTCTCCCTGTCTTGACAAGCGGGGACAGCGAGCAAAAAGCAAGGCATCGCACCCATGGACAACCTCTGGGCACCTTGGCGTCTGCCATATGTCGTCGCCGCATCCAAACCGCCTGCCGGCGAATTGCCGTGTTTCATCTGCCGCGGCTTGACGGAGACCGACGACCGCCGCAATCTCATCGTCCGCCGCACGCCGCTCGGGGTCGTGATCCTCAACCGCTTCCCTTACAACAACGGCCATTTGCTGATCGCCCCGCAGGCCCATAAAGCCGGTCTCGACGAACTAACGCCGGAAGAGCATCTCGACCTGATGACGACAATCACTCATTTTTTGCAGCAATTTGACCGCCTCATGAAACCCGACGGCTACAACATCGGCCTGAATCTCGGCCGCTCCGCCGGCGCCGGCCTGCCAGGCCATTTGCACTGGCACGTCGTCCCGCGCTGGGACGGTGATACCAACTACATGCCGATTTTGGCTGATACAAAGGTCATTGTGCAGTCCCTGGATGCCCTTTTTGACTTGCTGACCAAAACGGAAGCCCCGTAGCACAGGCGGCTCGCCTGTCCGGAACCAAACAAACAGGCGAGCCGCCTGTGCCACGACAATTCAGCGCATTTCGCCTTGCGTTTTCTGCATTCGACCGCTATCGCCTCACCCCGGCGGTTTGACCCTTGCCCATTTTCACGGAGGAAACATGTCGATCTACCGATCCTTTGCCTTGACGTTTGCCATGATTGCTGCTGCTCTGGCAGTTTGCGAAGCCCGCGCCGATGACGCACGCAAGGCAAGCGAGGAAAAAAACAGCGAGTTGGCGGTGGACATCAAAGTCATCTGTCTGGAACGCGACACCGCCGACCATTTCCTGGCGCTTGCCGGGTTCCAAGAAATCACCGGCTGCGGCCCGGATTCTTTCGCCAAGGTGGCCACGCTGACAGACGTGAATTATCAAACCTGGCTGGCCGTATTTGAGCACGATCTTTTAAGCAAGCTCACCATCGACACGGTGGACCTTCCGACGGTCGTCGCGTCCAGCGGCGAAACCGCCGCGTTTGAATTCGGCGGGGAGCAAGCAATCCAGGCAGCAGCCACTGCCGACCCTCAAGTTTCCAAGGATCGCATGCAATCGTTCTTCTTTCTCACCGGCGCCCATGACTCGGCCGCCCAGGTGGGTTTCACGGGCGCGGTGACGCCGACTGTCGCCGCCGACGGCGAGTCTTTCCATGTGACGATCAATATGACGCGCATTGTGCATCACGTTGGCGCGTATGATAAAAAACCGCATGCGGGCAAGCTCACTCTGGACCAGATGCAAGCAATCGCGCAGGGCCAAACTGCTGTCTTCCACATCGGCACGACACGCGGGGAAAATCTCTACACTTACGCCCTGCCGGGCCTTTCCGATCTCCCAAAAATCGGTGACATGTTTCAAGTTCACGCTAGCTTTCAAGGTGAGCGCGAGGTGTTCGTCCTGGTGACGCCGCGGGTGGTGCCGAAGTTGCCCTATAGGAAGTGGGAATAAAGATTGCTCAATGCGCATGCTTCGCGGTACAACTAGCATTGGGCAATCCTCCCAATCCTAACGTCAGTAGGAC
>DASRAT010000341.1:0-5614 GCA_035638015.1 Gemmataceae bacterium
CACCTTGCCCGCTGGGAAGGCAAACTTTAAGATACCCCTTTTCCGCCTCAAGCTTCCAGGACGGTTCGCCACATGCACATTCTGCTAGCGTTGTTCGCTCAAGCCGAAAATGGCAAGCAATCGCCGGGTCTGTTCGGCGATCCCATGATGCCGTTTCTGTTGCTTGGCGTTTTTGCATTGGCCTATTTGTTCCTCATCAGGCCCATGAAACAGCGCGAAAAGCGCGAACGCGAAACATTGTTCACCAGCCTCAAGAAAAACGACGAGGTGCTGACCGCCTCGGGCATCATCGGCATCATTGCCAATATCAAGGATGACGAGATCGTCCTCAAAGTGGACGAAAGCTCCAATGTGCGGCTGCGGGTGCTGAAAAGCACGGTTGTCCGCATCATGAATCCCAAGGAACCGGCCAAGGATGCGGCCGCCGCACCGGCCGGCGATAACGTGAAAGCCGGCAGTCCGCCCAAGTAGAGGGGTCAGGGGCGAGGGGTCAGGGGTCAGCCGAAAACGTTGCTGTTTCCGGCGTTTGCTGTTTGCCTGACCCCCGGCCCCTGACCCCTACTCCCAGAAAGGTTTCAAAACCCAGCCATGTTCAAACAGTTCTTCTGGAAGATAGTGCTTTGTGTCGTTCCCGTGCTAATCTGCCTGGCGATCATCGTCGGCGGTTTTGTGCACTCGATTCAGCAGGTGGATGAATTCGCCGGCATCCCGTTGCCGCGGTTCAAGATCGGCACCGATCTGGCCGGCGGGACCATTCTGGTCTACGAAATCGACTCGCGGAAATTGGTGGCTGCCGAAGGGGGCCAGGCTCAGGACCCCAAGGCCATCGCCCAGAACCTGGCGGAAAAGCTCAAGGCCCGCATCGACCCCAACGACTTGTACAACGTCGTGATCCGCCCCGCCGGCGGCGAAGGCCGCGTCGAGATCATTTTGCCCACCGGCACCACCGGCAGCGCGGAGAAGTTCAAGGCCGCCTGGGACGAACTGCTGGCCGAAATGGAAAAAGAATACAAATTGCCCCCCAAATCGCTCAAGGTCCCACGCGGCCAGGTCCAGAAACTGGCCGAAAAGATCCTTCAGCTTGTGCAGCAAAAGATCTGGGAGGAAAAACTCTACGCCACGCCTGAAAGCAAGAAAGAGCTGATGGATCGGGCAATGGACTCCAAGGTCAAAGGCGGCGAGGAGCCACAGTATCTCGCGCCGCTATACGACATCGTCTCCCGCGAGCGCCGCGCAGTGGCGGAATTGTTCATGGTTCCTTATGTCGTCGCCACCAAGCCAGAAAACTATGTCAGCACCAAGGCGCTCCAGCTTTACGATCCCGCCGCCAAGACGTTTTTTAACCCGAACAAGAAACTCCGTGAGCTGGTCAAAGATGTCAAGGACCTGGTGGACGACAACCGCAAAAGCCGTGAAATCGACGCCTGGTTCAAGCAGCAAGCCTGGCGCAAGATGATCGGCATGATGCTGGACCAAAAGGGCTGGGAAATCCTCAAGAGCCGCAAGGCGGCGTTTGAGAAAATCGCCCCCGACGCGGTGGATGAATTGGTTGGCCGGGTCGTGACCAAGGGCGATGGCGTTGGTCAGTCGTTCATGGTGGTCATGGAGACTCTGATCGGCCCCGACTCGCTGAAGAGCAAATATGTCGACGTGATCGAGGTGGATGACAAGGGCAAAGCCAAGGACGAAAGCACTTTTATCAATGCCGACAAAGTGCTGGAGTTCATCAAGGAAAATTACGGCCCGTCAGCCCAGATGGTCGAGGAGAAAATTGAAAAGGCCAACAAGGAGCATGGCTTTAGCCGGGACCTGACGGTCGAGGAAGTGCAGCGCATCAAGGACCTGGTGTCCAAGGTGGGCAGCCTGGAGTTCCGCATCCTGGCCAACAGCGTGGACGACAAGGAAGCGATCAAGGAAGCGATCGACATGATCAACAATTCCGACAACGACCCGCCGCTAAAGGCGGAGTTGGAGGAGGCCCAAAACAATGGCACGCCCCCGCCGCCGCCGCGCTTTCCCAAAACCAAAATCCCCAAGACGTTTGACATCCCGCTCCGCGGCGGCGCCAGCCGCGTGACCTATCAATGGGTCGAACTGGGGCCGCAAGAGCGGCAACAACTGGGGTTGAGCAATTTCATCGGCCAGGAAACCGACCGCCGCTCCTGGAACCACATGTTCACCTGGCGCAAAAAGGCCACGCAAATTCCGTTGACCTCGAGCGAAGGCGGCGATCAAAAGATGCTGCAGGGCGCTTTGTTCTACAGCCGTCCTTGCACCGACCGCAACCTTCCCGAGGAAGAGCGCCGCCGCAAAAAGGTCGAGTACTTTGTGCTAACTCGCAATCCCGAGATTGACATCCCCACAGGCAAGGAAACACCCAAGATCGACGGCAGCTACCTCGTCAATGCCGCGAATCACCCCGATAGCTCCGGCCGCCCGGCGGTGTCTTTCACCTTCAACGCGGCCGGCGGTGATCTATTTCGCCAGGTGACCCGCAAAAACATCCCCACGGGCGAAGGCAGCTTGCAAGTCAAGCGCCACCTGGCCATCATCCTCGACGGCCTGGTGATGTCGGCCCCGACCATCAATTCCGAAATCGAACGCAGCGGCCAGATCAGCGGCAGCTTTTCCAACAAGGAAGTGGACCAGCTGGTCAATATCCTCCGCGCCGGCGCCCTGCCGGCCACGCTCAAGCCGCAACCCGTGAGCGAAAACACCATGGGTCCTACGCTGGGCTACGACACGACCATCAAGGGCTTGATTGCCATCGTGGTGGCGTTCGTCGTGGTGCTGCTGTTCATGATCGTCTATTACCGCTTCGCCGGCCTGGTGGCGAGCGTCGCCCTCCTGGCCAACTTGATCCTGACGGTCGGTTTCATGCTGGCCGTCAAGGCGACCTTCACGCTGCCTGGCCTGGCCGGCCTGGTGCTCATGCTCGGCATGGCCGTCGATGCCAACATCCTTATATACGAACGCCTCCGTGAAGAGCGTGACCGCGGCGCCAGCATTTTGCTGGCTCTGCGCAACGGTTACGACCGGGCTTTCGGCACCATCATCGACACCCACCTGAGTAGTATCTTCACTGCCATCGTGCTCTACATCGTGGGCAACGATCAGTTGAAAGGCTTCGGTGTCACCCTGACGGTCGGCTTATTAATTAGCTTGTTCACATCGCTGTTCATGACCCGTTTGATTTTCGACCTGTGGGCGGCCAAGGGCTGGCTGACCAAGCTCAGCATGCTGCGGTTCTTCACCCGGCCTGACATCGACTTCATGGCCCTCCGCTATTACCTGTTCGCCGCCACCGGCATCCTGACCATCCTGGGCGGGGCGCTGTTCATTGGGCGTCTGCCTTACGACCTTAACATCGACTTCGTCGGCGGTACTGCCTATTCGGGACAACTGGCCGAAGGCCATGCCAAGACCGACGAGGAGCTGCGCGAATTGGTCGGTGCCAAGAACAAGGAAAGCCGACTGGCGAACAAGGCACGCGCCGAGGAAAAGGACCAAAAAGGTAATCGCTATGCTCTATGGTTTGACGATGGCACTGGCAAAGCCCCCGAAAAACCCCTCATCATAGCCCTGGCTAATACGCCGGAGGGCGATACGCCTGAAAAGCGCGCCGCCAACGTCGCCAAACGCGCCGAGGACCTGCCCGATGCGACCGTCGAGTTGTTCATGGCCGACACGGGCGGCGACCAACAAGGCGGCAAGACCCAGTTCTTCACGGTCAGGACCACCGAAAAAGAGCCAGAGTTGGTGCAAGCGACTCTTGACCGCCTGCTCCAATACAAGGATGAAAAGACCGGCCAGTGGACTCCCCTGTTGAAAAAGGTCTTCATGGATTACGACGAGGTCAAGGACGGCAAAGAAACCCGCGTGCGTTTCTACGGCTCAACAGCCGACGGCAAAATGGACAAGGACAACCCCGTGCTGGCCTCGCCAAGCTTTGTGACCACGCTGTTGACCCGCCAGCTCATGGACGTTTTCAAAGTGGACGATCGCAATCAATTGACATTTACGTTTGAACTTTCCAATGCCGACGACGAGCAGTCTGGCGACGGCCGCTTCAAGGTGGCGGACCTGGCTTTCGCAGGCAAAACCACGGCCCTCTCGGCGGAGGACATTTACAAGATCAACCAGGCATTGAAAGGGACCAAGCAGGCTTTCAACAGTCAGCCGACGCCTGAGCGGCTGGAGACCTTCGATAGCGGTCTAGCAGCCGAGACCCGGCTCAGGGCCATGTACGCCATCCTGCTGAGCTGGGCCGCCATTCTGTTGTACCTGTGGTTCCGCTTTGGCAGCTGGACCTTCGGCCTGGCGGCTGTGTTGTGCCTGATTCACGACCTGTTCTTCACGCTGGGCGTCATCGCCATGTGCCATTACGTCAACATGATATTCCCGGGAATTCTGGGCATCCAGGATTTCAAGATCGATCTGCCGGCGGTGGCGGCACTGCTGACGCTGGTCGGTTATTCTGTAAACGACACCATCGTGGTCTTCGACCGCATTCGTGAAGTTCGCGGCAAAAACCCGGATTTGACGCCGCAGATTATCAACGACTCAGTGAACCAGACTTTGAGCCGGACGTTGTTGGCGTCCTTGACGACCTGGCTGGTGGTCATCGTGCTATACATCTTCGGCGGCCCAGGCGTGCATCTGTTCGCCTTCGTGATGGTGGTGGGTGTCGTGGTCGGAACCTACAGTTCGATCTACGTTGCCAGTCCGCTGCTGCTGTTGTTCGGCGAAGGCCATGCCCCAGGCAAGACCCCGACGGCAGGCCCGACACCGACGGTCACCGGGCCGGATGTTCGCATTCAGGCGGCGCCATCCTGAGCCGCTAGCAGCATGCCGTCTCCCAGAAACGGTGTAGCAACAAGAGCCCACGAGCCGAAACTCGTGGGCTTTTCCAATGGCTTAGTGTTATAATCGCGAACATGGGCAATCCATTTGTGCTTACAGTCGACCCGGGCACACTGCGGTTGCCGCCATCCAGGCGAGGGGGAGCCGATCCGGCCAAGCTTCAGCGGCAAATCGCCAAACACGGTAAATCAACCCAAGGGATGCCGCTGATCATTGTTTTTCGAGGTTCGGACGGCGAACTCGTTGTTTACGACGGTGTAACGCGCGCTACGCGGGTGGCCAAGCTATTGCCAGGCCATTTGGTGGAGGTTGAAATAGCGGGAGATCTGCCGGTGCCGGGCAAACGCTACCCTACAATTCGGGAGAAATTGCCATGATGGATCCAATTCGCCGCGACGTCTTGCAAACCCTGGCCGAGTTAAGCGAAATTGTGCCGGAAGTACGTTTCGGCCAATTACTCGCCAACCTGTCTTATTTGGCCAAAGATTTGACGAGCGAAGCCATTTGGGACATGGAAGACGACGAATTGCTCGCAGCGGCTCGCCAACACCTAGACCATTGGCGGGCACGTCGCGGAGTTGCTGTATAACAAACCTATTATGAAGTATCAAAGGCAAACGTGTCATGCGCCGAGCTTGGCTGCCGCTGGGGGCCGCGTTGGTTGCTGTCGCCGGCACGTGGTGGCTTTGGCCCACATCCTTGCCTGGGTTCGTTGCCAGCGGTGAGCGTGCTATGGTTGGTGCGGTGGTCC
>DASRAT010000342.1:0-5432 GCA_035638015.1 Gemmataceae bacterium
CCTGCGGTCCCGCTGCCGGCGATGGTAGTAATCATCCCAGTCGAAACGGTCACCTTGCGAATCCGGTTATTGGACTGGTCGGCGATCAAGATGTTGCCGCTGCTGTCAACGGCCACACCCGTGGGTATGTAAAGCTGGGCCAGCGTTGCCAAGCCGCCGTCGCCACCGGAGCCCAAGCTCCCGTTGCCTGCGACCGTGGTAATCACGCCGGTAGACGCGGTCACCTTGCGAATCCGATAGTTGCTGCAGTCCGCGATATAGATGTTCCCGTTGCTATCAACCGCCAAACCCGCAGGATTCCGGAGGCTCGCCGCGGTTGCCAAGCCCCCGTCGCCGCTGTAGGTCGGCAGGCCGTTGCCGGCGACCGTGGTAATCACGCCAGTGGAAGCGGTTACCTTGCGGATCCGCTGGTTGTCGGTGACATAGAGGTTTCCGTTGGCATCAACCGCCACACTCACGGGCAGCGAAAGTGACGCTGCCGTGGCTGCAACGCCCTCGCCGCTGAATCCGCCGGTCCCGTTTCCCGCAACCGTGGTGATTATACCGGTGGACAAGTCAACTTCGCGAACTCTATTATTGTTCGTATCCGCAATGAACAAATGTCCGTTCGCATCAACTGCAATGTTTGGAGTTGGAGAATTACCGGTCGCAAAATTCAGGGCTGCCGCCGTGGCCAGTCCGCCATCACCGCTGAATCCGGCGGTTCCGTTCCCAGTTATTGTCGTGATTATGCCCGTGGATGCATCGACCCTGCGGATGCGATTATTGTAAGAGTCGGCGATAAATACATTGCCGCTGCCATCCACGGCAACACCCTGAGGGTGGGTCATCACTGCAGCCGTGGCTGGGCCATTGTCACCACCGTAGGTTGCACTTCCATTGCCGGCAAACGTCGTAATGATTGAGTTCGGTGCGACGCCGCTGCGGCTGTCGGCATAGTTGGAGCCAAAACCACTGTAATATGCGGTCAGCGCGTGCGTCCCAACTGTGATCGAGGTGGTGACGAATGTGGCCGTTCCCGCATTAACCGGCGCTGAGCCAATCGGCGTGGTTCCGTCCATAAAGGTGACCGTCCCCGCGTTGGGCGTGCCGGTGTTTGGCGGGACGACGGCAACAGTAGCCGTCAAGGTCACCGCCTGCTCGTAGGCCGCGAATACCGTCGACACGCCCAGGGCCATCGAAGTGGGAATTCCGACAACAACTGTCACCGCGCTGCTGCCGTTGATGCTAGAAGTGGCAGTATCGGCAGCGGTCAGAGTTTGACTGCCCGGCGTATTAAGGATTCCATTGAAATTGCCGAAACCATTTGTCAACGTGGCGTCGGCTGGCAGCGCGGCTTGGGCATCAGTGCTGCTGAAATGCACCGTGCCAATGTAATTGGTGTCGGTGTTGTTGAACTGGTCTACTGCCGTCACATTGAAACTGAAATTGCTCCCCGCGACCGGGTTGCTGAAAACGTTCACGCTCAAATGGGTCGCAGCCGCCGGTGTGACATTGATCGGATCGCCTCCGGTGATGCCAGTGGTCCCCGTGATGCTGCCGATGAGCGTGTCCGTAGCCGTCAGCATTTGAAGGCCAGCGGTTCCGAAAGTAACGCTGAATGTGCCAACGCCGCCAACAAGCGTGGCGTCGGCCGGCAGCACAGCCTGCGAATCACTGCTGCTGAAGTGAACCGTGCCGTTGTAGGTTGTGTCCGTGGCATTGCTGGACGTTAACGCTGTAACCGTGAAGGTGAAGGCCGAACCGGCCGTGCCACTGGTAGTACCTACGATGGCAAAATGCTGCCGCGAAACACCCGCCTCGACTGTCGATAGAGGCCCGGTGTCCGAGGAACCACCGATAACGTAGGCATTCCCGTTGACAACAACCGTGACAGCGGATACGCGTGGGGTCAAGAGACCTGACGGCAACGTGCGCCACGAATCAGTGCCAGGGTCGTACTCGTCAACCGACGCCAAGTTGTGAGTACCCCCGTCGAAGCCACCAACAACGTAGATCTTCCCGCCCAGGACCACTGCTCCGGCTCCTGCACGTATGGTGGGCATATGAGATTTGCTTGCCCAAGTGTTGGTTGCGGGATCATAGACCTCCACGGCCGTCAAGTCGCTCAAATTGGCGCCAGTACCAGCAAATACATAAATGAGGCCGTTCAAAGAGACCGCCGTAGTCGAAGCACGGGGTGTAAGCATGGCGGCGCGGCTCACCCAGGTGTTGGTTGCGGGGTCATAGGCTTCGACCTTCCCGGAGATGTTCCCAACCGAATCCTGGCCGCCAATCGCATAGACCTTGCCACCGACCTCCGCCACAGCCCCGTAAAACCGCGGCGTCGGCATCGCTGCCCCTGCGCTCCACGAATTCGACACAGGGTCATAGATTTCGGTGACGGGACTGGCCCCGAAACCGATTCCGTACAGCTTTGACCCGATGGCTACGGCACCCCCATCGTGGAACCCACCGGCTGGCACGCTTGCCAGAGTGGTCCAGGTGTTGGTGGACGGGTCATAGCCATAGTAGTCCGGCCCGCCGGCCACATAAACCTTGCCGTTCAAGACGGCACCGAGTGGGGCCGTCAGTGCTTGCGGCAAGCTCGCCTTGTACTGCCAAGCAAGGTCGTTAATGGGTGCCGGCGGAATCGCCACCGCAAAGCTGCCGAATATGCCATACGGGACGAAGTAGCCGCGCGTGTCGCTGACTTGGTTGAATTGCATCGACAGTGTGTAGGTGCCGTTATCAGCACTGCCCCACTTGCCATTTGGCGCTGTGATTCGGTAGGTGGCGCTTCGCGGTGAGCCATTTGTGTTGTTGTCCACGCCGACAAAAGTTGCCACTTGACTATAGCCGTTTGGTCCGGTCACGAGGATGTTGCCGGTGTGCAGCGTGGAAACGTCCACCGCAACGTTGTCCGCATATGTGACCGTGAAATCTTGTGTCGTTGCACCTCCCGTGCTGATATCCGCAGCGCCGGAGACAGCCGAAGGTGGGTTTGTCTCAGTAGCAATGTTTGTCAGATCGATCTCGGAATTGGCTGCTCCGTCGAAATGGAAATCCAGAACGGCGTTAGTCTGGGCGAGCAGACTGGGGTCGGTAACTGTGATGCGAAACTTGCTTGGACCGGTGGGAAGCGAACTCGGCGCTGGGATAGTTCCAAGAGGGACCGAGTTCAGCGAAACGTCCAGAGCGCCGGTCGTTGTTTGGAACTGGTAATCGAATGTCAAGTCAAAGGACTGACTCGGTGTGGTAATCGCCTGAGACAAGTCCACGGGCGAATGGGTTGTCAAACGCGCCCACCAGTCGCCAAGTGTGTGCTGAATGGCGTCAGCGACGCCATGGCCTATGGTGCTCCAACTTGCCATTATGCCGGATAGGAATGAGCCGTTTGACACAGATGGCAATGTGGGCCGATAAGTGGTGCCGAGGTCAAAACTGGTAATCGTCGTCGATTTGACACTGCCGTCACTGGCAAGAACCTGCCCGGTCATGGGCACGGGCGGTTTCGCAGCGTTTTGATCACCTGCTGCCGCTCTCATTTCGAAATGCAAGTGAGGACCGGTTGATGTTCCAGTGTTCCCTGAGTAGCCTATTACGTCCCCCTGCTTGATCTTATCACCGACGTCCACCATTCGCTGTTTCAGGTGGTAGTACAATGAATACCAATCACTAGTCCGACCGTGATGCTTGATTTTTACGAAGATACCAGGGTTTGGGTCAATGTTTTGCGGATCCACCTTGACTACTTCGCCGTCAGCTACGGCTACGATTTTTGTCCCTTCGGGCATTCCGAAGTCGATCCCCGAATGGACATTCGGGCCCTTGAACTCTTGCGTGACTGGGTGGGCTCCTTCAAACGGTAAACGTAGAGCGAGGTCATTTCCCACAGCGGGAATGGTTGCTGCGTCAGCGACACCCAAATGGAATGCCGAACTAATGATCGCGCCGGGATTGATCACCTCCACTAACCAATTTCCAATGCTCCCGAACACTTGGCTGACCGTGATGCTCGTCGTGTTGTTCTGGCCTGTTACGAGTCCATTGATCAGATTGCCTGAGGGATCGTGCAATCGTACAGTCGCGCCGGGATTAAAGTTTATCCCCGTTAGGCTCACAGACTGGGGCGACGTGGATTGGGCCAATGTCGTCGTCGGACTACCGAAAATCTGAGGTTGGGGTGAAGCGGTCACCGTGATCGCCATCACGCCCTGGTTGTTGCTCCGGTCAATTTCCTGAACGGAGCCCGTGGGGTTCACCATCACCCCGACGTAGTAACTCCCCGCGGCGGTTCCAGTGGGAATCGTTACGACTTTGGTCAGCGGCTGTGACTGTCCTGCCCCCAAGGCAGGAACGGTCACGTCGGCTAACAAAGGATCAGCATCCGCGACGGTCGTCCCAGAATCCAAACGGAGCTTCGCCGAAGTAGCGGGCGCGGCCACGTTACTTTGGTTCGTCACCAGAAACGAAACCGTCGCCTGATCCCCTGCCAGTAGGCTGATGGGATTGCCGCTCACGGCGGATACTGCAAAGTCCGTTAGCTGGACGGCTTTCGGAACCACTGGAAAGGTAAGGCGCGGCGAGATTGCCCCGTCCGAATTCTTGACTTCAACCGACCAGTCGGTCCTGGCCTCGGTTAGCCCAACGTAAACATCGATTTGCCCGGAACTGCGATATTGCAGCCGGTCTACGGGAATCGGGTAGGGGATACTCCCAGCGTAAACCGTGACCGTCGAACTGGAGCCAAACCCCGTTCCTACGATGCTGACCCACTGCCGTGAAGAATCGACAATGGGTTGAGCTGGATTGATGGCCGAAATGTGCGGCGTTGTGGTTGCTATTACGCTGACGTCGTCGATACGGAAAACAGTGGGATTGCTGGCGTCGGTCGTGGCAAGGAAATCCAATCTTACGGTCAGCCCATGAAATGCACTCAAGTCAAAAGTGGCCTGTTGGTAAGTTCCAGCCGTTGTGCGGTTTAGATTTGAATACGATCCGACCGCCGCCAAGGTGGAACCCGACGAATTCAAGATTCTCGCATTCAACACGTCGTGCTTGCTCGCACCGGCATCGTCCGAGGAAACATTTACCCAGTAGGTCAGTACCACCGAAGTGGCATTGTCCGGGATCGTGAACTGCTGATAGATCTCCCCCACGAGGTTGTTACCTTTGGACCCGTCGGGCTTCGCGAGAGCTTCATACCCTGGCGTGCTGTGACTGTTGGCAAACTGCGAACCGGCGTAAAAGAAATTGCCAGTGGCGGTCCAATCGTTGACCGCAGAGATCGGCACGTCAAATCCGCTGTTATGAATGAGCTGTACGCCCGCGGGAGCTGTCCGAGCTTCCAGGAGTTCAAAGAACAGAAGGGTGCGCCGGGGGAACCGGGCCTTGGTGTCGCGGCGGCGGTGACCGCGCTTGCTCTTGGCACTGGCCCATTTCACGAACTG
>DASRAT010000343.1:0-4569 GCA_035638015.1 Gemmataceae bacterium
GTTACCGTGCTGGCGAAACAGCGTGGTTCCCAGCCGGGTGCGAGCGCCGAAGGGCAACGCATCAGCCTTGTCAGCAGCGGCTGGAGGGGCTTTTGTCCACGTCAGCCAATGCTCGGGCACAGGAGCGCGCTGTTTCAAGCGCTGCAAAGACTCTTGAGCTTCCCGCGTTTGGCGGTGCCCGGGAAAGCCCTTGGCCAGGCGCTGCAAAAGTTGCGTGGCTTCGGCGTTGCCAAGAATCTCCAGTATCTCCACGGCCCGAATAAGTTTTTCGGTTGAGATGACGGTTTGCGTTAGCTTGCTGAGAAGCAATTCCACACGGCGGCGCATTTCCAAATCCGGCTTGGTCTCCAGCGCTTTACGCAACAATGGCTCTGCCAACTCCGCTTGAAGCTCCAACTCCTTGGTGGCTTTTTCCCGCACGGCGTATTTAGTGCTTTGAAGGTCTTCCAACCAGGCTTGGATTTTTGGCGAATCCGGCGGCGACGCCGGTGTCAAGTGTTGTCCGAGTAGCTTCACCGCGGATTGCGGGTTTTGAACAAGCCGCCATGTGGCTCGAAAGGCCAGCCCGGCATCCTCGGCTGCTAGATCTTGCCAACAGTTGGCAAGCGCGTCGGGACCTTGATCCTGTTGTTGTGGAAGGCCCTGCCTTGAAGCGAATGCCAATAGCCCCAGCACAACGGCGCCAGATTGCCAAAACGAAATGCGGCGGCTCATGCGGCAGACCCTCGCGGAGGATGGTACACCTGTTGCTGGGCGCAGACCGGGGATAGGTTAAGCGGTTTGCCTCAACCAGTTTTCCGCCATGCTCCTCAAATCCACGTCGCCATTGGCCTCCTCGGCGAAATAGCGGCGTTCCAAAAGCCCTATCGACTTGGTCAGCTCACTGTCAAGCAATGGCACTTATTGCGCAATCAATGGCCGCTATTGTCAGGAGGCGGACCGGAACTGGCCCCGCGAACATCTTTGGGTTGACCATCCTTGGCGAGGAGCGACTTGCCCTGGCCGCGACCGCGGCCACTGCCACAACCCTGTCACTGGCTTGGCAGCGGCAATCCTTGCAGATCGCTCAGATCCATGCGTGCCAGGCGCACTGTCGCTTCCAGGTCTTCGCGGTATTTCTGGGCAGCGGCGCCGTTGCCTGCCAGCTCGGCTTTTTCCGCCAGCAAGCGATAATTTTGGCGGGCGCTTTCAACCTCCGGCTCCCACACATCCGCAGGCAACCCCTCCAAGCGCATTAGCCAGGTCATGTAATACTGCGAGCTGGCCAGGGCGTGGCGGGCGTTTTCGAGCATGGAGGTGTCAGCCTTAGCGTCTCCCTCAAGTTCCGCCACCAAGGCTTTCAAATCAGCATGGGCTTCGGGCAATTTCTTGGCGAGCATCTGCGCCTTGGCTCGCTCCAGGCGAATTCGCCGCGCCTCGGCATTGTGGCCGGCCGGCAATAACGCCAGTGCTTGGTCGTAACGCTCGACGGCTGCGCTCCATTCCTTGTCGGCGGCGAGCCGGTCGGCTTGGCGCAGCAGGGACGCCACATCATCGGTCTGCAGCCGCTCCTGGCCTGGCCCGAGTGGTAGGCGGCAACACCCACGGGCACCATCAACCAGCCGAGAACGATCAAAACTCGCATGGCAAGCCCTCTTGATCGAGGTGATGAAGTTGAGCGATTATACCTGGCCCGAACCGGCATTGATAGCCTGTTGCCGCGTTATTCGCGCGCCCGGCCGCCAACCGGTTCCCCAAAATTACAGCGCCAGCGGCAGGATGGCCAAGATGGTAGCGCCGATGCCGCAGGCCATCAGAGAAGGCGAGAGCATTGGTGAGGCATTGAGGCGATTTCACAAGAGCAGGGAAATCAAGCTGAGGCGAAAGTCCACCCAGCGTTCTCTCGATTACCACGAGAAGCCCGGTCAAGTTCGCCGCCGCAAGGAGTTCCTAAAGCGGCGCTACCGGCAACTTTGGTATTGTGTGTGTGTGACGGCACCAGCAAAGTTTTGCCTTGACGACCTTAACCCAACACTGCGAGAATCATCCCACGGCGGGGATTCTCAAGACGATAAGAAAGCTGGCTTGCCAGTGGACTTGTCACTTTGGGGCTACCCCAAGGCAGCGATAAACTCCAGACATTTCGGCGCGCGACTCACCGTGCGTTTGCAACGCACACCAAGTCGCGCATCACGTGACAGGTTGAGAATCTCCGCCGTTTTCCGATGCCTACCAACCGAACCCCACTCGCGATCGTCAATTTTGCCAACGCTTTGCTGGCCGGTCCTTGGACTTATCGCAGCATGGTGGCTCGCGGCAACAAGGCCTTGCCTGGGCACGTTGCTTGGATGCGGAAATCGGTCCGTCACATTCTTAACCAGCTTGGATCTGAGACGGCGCCTCTCTTCCATGAACTGCTCGCGCTTTTGACGTGTGATGCTCGCGTCTCGCACGCCATCGCCAGCATTCAGATCGGGAAGTATTATTGGCTGCCCAACACCATGTCGCCACGCGGCGTCGCGGCTCAGTCTTGGAGCGTGCCGCCGCTCACCTCCCTGGGACAACTTGCCGATTGGCTAGGAATATCCCATGCCCACCTCGACTGGTTTGCCGACATTCACGGCTGGACTGCGCAGCACCCAAGCCTCCAGCTACGTCATTATGCCTGCCTTTGGAAATCACGCCGCCAGGGCCGATGCCGGCTGTTGGAATCGCCCAAGGCGAAGCTCAAAGCGCTGCAGCGTAAGATTCTGCATGGCATTCTCGATCACATTCCCCCGCATCCCGCGGCACATGGTTTTCGGCCAGGCCGGTCGATTGTGACCTACGCTCAGCCGCATGTAAGTCAAAAGATCGTGTTGCGGTTCGACCTCCGTGATTTTTTTTCCACTGTCCGCCCGTCCCGTATTCACGCCATCTTTCGCACGGCCGGCTATCCGCAGAATGTGGCTCGCTTGCTCACCGGCTTGTGTACATCCCATGTTCCGCTTGACGTTTGGGAGCACCGTCCCGATCCGCGCGACACAGACGCCAAGCTTTGGGAGAAACTCCGCGGCCCGCACCTACCCCAGGGCGCTCCAACGTCGCCAGCCCTGGCGAATTTGTGTGCCTATCGACTGGATCTTCGACTTCACGGCCTGGCCCAATCTCTCCAGGCGGTTTATACTCGCTACGCCGACGACCTGGCTTTTTCCGGCGGCGACCAACTGGCACGCTCCTCTCGTCGGGTGCAAATCGCGGTTGCGGTCATTGCCGCGGAAGAAGGCTTCGATTTGCATTTCCAAAAAAGCCGCTTCATGCGGCAAGCCGTTTGCCAGCAGCTTGCCGGCGTTGTGGTTAATGAGCGTCCCAACATCCGCCGCGACGTTTTTGACGCACTCAAAGCGATTCTGACCAATTGCGTGCGGCACGGGCCCGACAAACAAAACCGCGACAACCACCCGGATTTCCGCCGCCATCTTCTTGGCCGTATTGCGCACGTAAAGATGATCCATCCGCAGCGTGGCGCGAAGTTGCAGAGTATTTTCGACAGGATAAAGTGGGACTCATAGACTTTGCAGGCAAGGCACTCTTGCTCGCGGCGGGCGGCCCGCCCAGAGAGGGCGTGGGCAAGCGCCGGGTGCCAGTATGCCGACGCAAAGTCCGGGGTATGGCATTGAGCACAATGGCAAGTGATTGCCGGAAAGTACCTCCGCTCACAAAGTCGCGCTGTTGTGGCTGCTCCTACCGGCCTGACCAGGTTCGCAGCTTGACGTTTTGAGCGGTTTCCCTTCCGGCATTGGAATAGGATGGGATCGGGAGAGATTATCGCTGGGTGCCATGCCCAACACCCGGCTGGCCATGGGGGATGGAAATGGAAGAGATCGGGCCACTCACCGAGACGGAGCAGCTCCTGTTGATGGCCGCGGCGATTCAAGAGCTCGGCCCCAGCACGGACTTGGGTCACGCGAACACGGCTCGAGTGGTGGACCAGGTGCTCCGGTGGCGTGCGCTGAGCGCCCGGCAAATTCGCTCCGGCTGGCGGGAATACGACTGCGACCACGTCCATGCGGAAGCGTATAAGACGCTTGTCCGAATGGTCCAGCCAACGCTACACGATCGGCCGGCGCGGGCGCCGGAGCGACCTGGTGCGCCATTGTTCGAAGGAGGAGGAAACTGGGGCGTTCCGGGAGACCCGCACAGCCCGCCGAGTTGGCCGCAGTTTAACTCGTGCCGGCTGACTGAGGCGGGGGAACGAGCGGCGCATGAGCTATTGAACCGACGGCCGGAGTATCGCTCGATGCCTCTTCGAGGCCTTTGGAAAGTGCGTTCCTTTGAGCGAAACGGCGAGGCTCGCGCGCCCGAAAAAGTGAGTATCATGGCATATCTCGCCATCGTGACAGATGAGTTGATTCCACACTCAAACGGCGTCTGGGGGGAAATTGTTTACCACGTCGCTCCCGTGCCCACCAGGGCGAACGCATCAAACTCCACCGGAATTATTGCGAGGATCTTGATTTGGTCAAGTGTACAGGCCTACGATTCTCCGGTCCTGGGTGAGCAGCTGAAAAGTAGGTGGATTTTGGGTACGCTGGAGAAAGTTGCCAGAGG
>DASRAT010000344.1:0-3753 GCA_035638015.1 Gemmataceae bacterium
GTGCGTGAATTAGTAGCGTCGCCAGCAGGATTCTCCCAACCGCGTTAAGGAATTCCTACACCGCGGCCTGCCGACACACTGGATGTACTTCCTTGTCACCTGATAGTATACGAAAGTTAGTTAACGCTGACAAGTTAAAAAAGAGGGGCAATCACTCGAATTGTGGCTGCCTTGTCACCAAACAGCCAGATAGAATATAATCAATTGAGGCTCTCCAGCCCTTGTATTCAATGCAACCTCCAATCCCCAAATGAGTTGCGAATTTGTTCACCCTTTGAGGATCAGGGATGCCAACCGAAGACCGCCTCTACCCGACTCTGACCATGCCAAGCGACCCACGCATGCTCTCGGTGGCCCGAACCTTCGTAGAAGCCGTCTGCGCGGCACGTCAAGTCGACCGTCAGACCATCAACGCCATTGTTTTGGCCACTGGTGAAGCGGTCACTAACATCGTTCGCCACGCTCATCGGGACCGGCCGGAATGCTCTTTTCAAGTTGAATGTCGCATTGGCGCTGCCACGGTGGAGGTCATTCTGATTGATCACGGCGACCCTTTTGATTTGGCGCAAGTGCCGCGTCTGGACCCCGGCGAGCTCCGATTCGGCGGCCGCGGCGTTTATCTAATGCGGGCCTTGATGGACGAAATCACCTGCCAATCACTGGGCCAGCGTGGCAATCGGCTGCGCCTCGTAAAGAAATGGCCTTCCGCAACTGATGTGCGTGCCTGCGGTTAACGTCTGTTTGTTCATTTGAACACTAACCAGCGTTCCTCTCCTCGCATCTGTGGTGCTGTTTTCCGCTTCAAGCGAGGGCGTGTTTCCAGAACAGCGCCAGCCCTGAAACGGCATTGAACAACGCGTGCAGCGTCACCGCTCCAACCAGGCTGGATGTGCGATAGCGGACCCATGCCAACGCCACACCCACCAAGAGCAACGGAATCGGCGACGGCCAGGCTGCCGAGTGAAAGGCCGCGAACAGCAAACCATTGGTATAAACCGCAAGTGCCGCATGCAATGGCCTGGTTGACGTATTGCCAAAAAGAGCAGCTAACTTGGCCTCTAGGCCATGGAGTTCGGCGGAGCTGACGGTGCTGCTGGCGTCCGGTGGAGGCACTGCAGTCAAACGCTCCGCTGCGTTTGGGACCTCAACAGCCTGTGTCGCAGGCAATGCTTGCAATTCGATGTGCCTGCCAAACCAAAAATAAAGGACCGCAAACGCGCTTGCCAACATTATCATGACAAATATCACCGGTCCCACATGGTAAGGTTTGTCTTCCGATCGGAATCCAGACATGGTGGCCACGACAATCGAGCAAAAGGCGACAATCGCCTGGGCCTCCCAGCCGCCTTGCAATTGCCACGGCAACAAAATGCCGCGAAAGACTACCTCTTCCAGGACCGGCGCCAGCACCACGGCGACGATAAAAAACAACACCCATTCCCAAGCGGCCAGCTGCTGCTCGGTCAATTGGCCGATGAAATGTTCGTCCGCGTAGCCTTCCGGCGTCAACAGCACAGCGATAAAAAAGATCGCCAGCGCCGGCGGCGTCACGACCAGCCAAAGCCAAAAGCCCACGGTGATGTTGGCCCCGGCCCGGGCCGGCGTAATGCCAAACTCGCTGAGACGCGTGCCGCGGAGCTGACGCAAACCAAGAATTACCAGGCCAATCACCAGCGGAGAGGCCAGCGCCACCGCCAGCAATTGTCCGCGGCCGCGAATGGCCTTGTCGACGTCGACACCGTACAGATGTTCAAAGACTTCGGCCTTGAGCAGCGTTTCTGCTACCAGCCCCGGAATAACCTGTAGGATGAGGAAAGCGACGAGAACGTCGATTCCATGCCAGGAAGTGAATTGGCTGCGTTGCAGTGGCAAAAGCGGAACGTCGCTGGGCCGACGAAACGCCAGCCTCCTGCCCAGCAATACGACGCCCACCACAGCCACAGCGAAGTACACCGTTGTCAGCGTGGCGATTTCCTGCCAGTCGTTCACCGCTGCTCCTGGAAAATACCGCAAGCCGTCGGGGAGATCTCATGGCCGCCACAGGCGACACCGACATTCTCGCCAAAATCGTGGCCAGCAAACGCCGCGAAATTGCCCAAAGCAAGTCCGCGCTTAGCGAAGCGCAGCTGGAACGCCGCCTTGCCGATGCCGCTCCGATCCGAGATTTCCACGCCGCCCTGGCCACGGGCCTTGGCATTCGCCTCATTGCCGAAGTCAAAAAAGCTTCACCCTCGGCAGGCGTGTTGCGAGCCGACTTTGACCCCGTGGCCATCGCCCGCACCTACGCCACCAGCGGCGCCGCCGCTCTCAGTGTGTTGACCGATGAGCCTTTTTTCCAGGGCAAGCTGGCATATCTCACTGCTATCCGGGCCGCCGTCAAATTGCCGCTGCTCCGCAAGGACTTTTTGCTCGAGCGCTACCAACTGCTGGAAGCCCGCGTTGCCGGCGCCGACGCGGTTTTGCTCATCGCCGAGATTCTCGGCGACGCGACACTGCCGCGCTTGATCCGGGAAGCCACCGAATTGGGCCTTTACACCTTGGTGGAATTGTACGATCCCGCCAACTTGCCGCGCGTTTTGGCCGCCGGGGCGCGTATCATTGGCGTCAACAATCGCGATTTGCGGACTTTCGTGACGCGTCTGGAACATACTTTGGACTTGGCTCCCCAGCTGCCGGCAGGCTGCCTCCTTGTGAGCGAAAGCGGCATTCAGACCCGGCAGGACATTCAACGCTTGCAGGCAGCAGGTGTCCACGCGGTGCTGATCGGCGAGACCTTCATGCGAGCGGCGGACATTGGAGAAAAAGTCAAAGAATTGGTGGCCACCTAAAACTCCGTTGTCTCCTTGTCACTTCTCCCGCAACCACATCCACCCCGCCCACAGCCAGCAGACCGCATAAAATGGCACGATCAACGGCTGATTGAAATACAGACTCCACTCCCATCCGTCGGGAAGCATGACCATCAAATCGTCAAAGGTCCCTGGGTCCAATCCAAGTGGCCAGGCAATGGCTTTGCCTACCGTGTCGACAAATACGCCGGTCCACGGATGCCACAGGATGAGCGGCAGCATGTAGACAATGAGCGGGTTGCAGACGTTGCCGTAGTTTCGCTCCGGCAACGTCAATCCGGCCTCCCTCGTTTGCTGTTTCATGCTCCAGGCCAATGGCGTGCGGCGGAAAAAGTAGGGCACAAACACATGGCTGGGCACCATGAGCAAAATCGCAATCGGCAGCGTGGCGACGATTGTGTCGTAATAGGTGATGCGGTAGCAGCACATCCAGAAGCCGAGCAGCAGAAAGGCCCCGGCGGCATATGTCCAGTGCTTGGCGCGGTGGCCGCGCATCGCCGCCAATCGCGCAGTAACCTCCAAAGCCACGCCGATCAAGACGTAGGCGGCCAGCCTCGACTTGAACAGGTCGCGCTCCAGGGGTGGCGCGTTCCAATCGGTCCACGCTCGCCGCGGGTAGCTGATTAGATCGCGGGCCACATTAACCCAGTTTTCGTGAATACCGTAACCCTTTGCTCCCTCCGCCAGCACTTGCCGCCATTCCAGCCAGGAATGAACGCCGACAAAAGGCAGCGTCAGCAGGATCTGAGCCATGCCGCATGCCCCCATCGCCAGTGCCGCTTTCCAGCGCCTTGACACAAGCAACATGACGAAATAGGTCACCGCCCACGACGGCTTGTAGGCAAGCAATCCCCAGAGAATCCCACCACGAATGTCCGCGTTTTTTTGTAGGTAATAGTAGCCC
>DASRAT010000345.1:0-2323 GCA_035638015.1 Gemmataceae bacterium
ACGCGAGCGGACGCGGAATGTTGGAGCACTGGAATATCCACGGAGCCGGACACGCATGGTCCGGAGGCAGCCCCGCGGGCTCCTATACTGATCCGCGAGGGCCGGACGCAACAAGGGAAATGCTTCGTTTTTTCCTCGAGCATTCGCTCCCGGAGGAGTAAGACCGCGGCAGCCGATCTGACGATGTCGCCTGTTGGCACTTAACGGACTTGAAGCTAGCGCTATCTTAGGTCTGATGTCGCGGGCAAAGCGGACATCGTCAGACCTTGCCCCACCCTGGAGCCACGTTCGAAAGCCAAACTTGGAGCCTCGGATGGCACGCCCACGCCAACGCGCTTGTTTGCAAGACGGCCTGACGCTGGATCTCAATCGGCTCGCTCGAAAGGGATTTGTTCGACGCGGCGCTAACATCGGTGTTCAAGTAATCACTTGGACGCACTCTTATTGGGGCGAAATTGCCACCGGCATGATTAGTGCCGACATAAGCGGCCCGCATGAGGGCTGGTTTCGCATTCAGCTTGGCAGCCTCGACCAGCGGATCATTCTCGTTCCACGCGCCCGACATTTCGGTGGTCATCAACGGTACTTCATATGCCCAGTCACCGGCCGGCTGGCCTCGGTCCTCTGGCGGCCGCCGGGTGCAAAGCGCTTCTGCAGCCGGGAAGCTTGGAAACGCCAGGTAGCCTATGCGACCCAATTTCTCGATCGGGATAATCGCGCGCATCATGGGCAATCCAAGATCAATGCTCGGCTCTGCTCCATCGGAAAACTGGACCGCGAGGATTGGGATTTTCCGCCCAAGCCCAAGTGGATGCGATGGAAGACCTATCGGCGATACGAATCTCGTTTTGAGCGTTACGACGCAATTCTCGACACCGGCATCATCGAATTGGATCATCGATGAAGGTCCATTGCCGCCATTTGCGGACATGTCGAATGTGCAGAACATGCACGACTTGCCGTTCTTAAAACCCAAATACGACATGACGACTTTTGACGAGGTGTTGGTCAAGGCTTCCAGCGACTTCATGGACAAGGCCAAGAAGGACGGCAAGCCGTTCTTTGTATGGCACAACACCACGTGCATGCACGCCTGGACCTTCCTGTCGCCAAAATACAAAGCGATGCAGAACTACGAGTCAAACTATGGACTTGAAGAAGGCGGTATGGCGCAAATGGATGACAGCATCGGCGCTCTGCTTAAACATATCGACGATATCGGTGAGACGAACAATACCATCGTTATCTTCACGACTGACAATGGTGCGCAGGTCTTCACTTGGCCGGATGGTGGGATGACTCCGTTTCAAAAGCACCAAGGGCACAAGTTATGAAGGAGGTTTCCGCGTGCCTGCAATCATTCGCTGGCCGGGCCGCATCAAGCCGGGTTCAGTGGAGAATGGCGTTTTCTCAGGGCTAGATTGGCTGCCGACGCTCGCTGCTGCAGCAGGAAACCCGAACATTACAGAGCAACTTCTCAAAGGCGTCACGCTGGGGGGCCGAAACTACAAGAACCATCTCGACGGCTATAACCAGATGGACCTTCTTACAGGCGAAGGACCGTCCGCCCGACGTGAGATCTTTTACTTCGCCGGTCCGCATCTCGGCGCTCTCCGTATCGATGATTTCAAGTATCAGTTCTTCGTGCAGCCCAATGGATGGCCGGGCGAAAAAACGACAACCGATATGCCTTCCATTATCAACATCCGCCAAGACCCGTTTGAACGAACGCCGTCTAATCGTGGTGAGAGCTTGAACGATTCCGCTGGTGGATACCCGCGAGCTTCAACCTTGACGCCGTTAAGAGACAGGTCGAGGAAAAGATCCAGTCTCGCGCGGGAAATTAGCTTCTCTTCACAACTTTCAGGCCTCTGTAGCGGATATCAACAGGACGTCCGCCACTGGCCCCCAAGCACAACAACGCTTAAGCCGTTGTCGTGTCGGCTGTCGCTGGCCGACCGGACGCCCATTCCATGCTGCCTCCACCGCGCTTGTGACCCACAACGGACATCATGACTTTGCAAACGGGCAACTCGAAGCCAGCCCCTATCAATGCACTCAGACCTGATACGATGGTCGTTGGGGATTGACGTGCAGCGACGGAATTTTCATGGTGTCTTGGGTGTTGGGTCGATCGCGTGGCCGCACGCCAAGCGTGCACAGGAGGGCCTGGAATGAGGAAGACATTTGCTGCATTTGTAGCGGTCACGACGATTGTCGGTTCGTTCGCCGCAATGCCCGCAAGCACACAGCGTGGCGTCGCCCCGAGTGTCGCAGCTCCGGACCGCTATTGGCCCGCCCCTTACGGAGCAGGTCCCGGGCC
>DASRAT010000346.1:0-13423 GCA_035638015.1 Gemmataceae bacterium
CGCCAGGACAACGCCCGCTTCGTCAGCAACCCGGACCATTTCCTCGGCGTCATCGGAGTTGATCGCCAGCGGCTTTTCCACGAGAACGTGAATGCCGCGACGTATCAATGCCATGGCGCCGGAGGCGTGGTGCGCCGGCGGCGTGGCGAGGATCACGGCATCCACCAAATCGGGCGTTAGCTCGGCGGCGTCTTGGAGGGCCAGCGGCACTTTGTATTCGGCCGCAACCGCTTTGGCCCGAACGGCGTCGCGATCCACCACGGCAGCGAGATGAATACCGTCGTGGCCGGCAAGGACAGGGAGGTGGAATTGGCGCGAGATGGCGCCGCAGCCGATGAGGGCGAAACGCAGCGGTTCGCTCCTGTTAAGTGGAGCTTGCCTGGTCGGGTTTTTTTGGGTTAGGGCGAGGGACATTGTGTTTTTGTCAAGCTGGACTCACCTGGCGGCGCAAATAGAGATTGCGCACCGTCTCTGCCCAACGGACGCCGAGATAGCGGATCATGCGGGCGTACCATGTACCGCGAACACCGGCCGGGCCTTTGCGGGCCAACTCACTGAGACACGCTGCCAAGAGTTCCAATTCGCGCCAATTTGCCCCTTTGACTTTGGCCGTATGCAAACCTGTCCAGGCACACCAAAAAAGCGTTTCGCCGTGTGCTTGCAAGAGGTCTTCCCTTGGGAGAATACTGCGGCACAAGCGTTCGAGCATGCAGCAATGGCCTAAAGCTCGGTCCAATTCACTTGAGGTTGCGCTTTGAGCGCCTGGATGGCGGCGGTAAAAAGCGCCCACAAACGGCACGACAACTAATGGCGTTCCCGTGAGGCCAACCTGACACCACAGATCCCAATCTTCAAACCACCGCCTCTGTTCATTGAATCCGCCAATCTGCTGAATGAGCTTGGTAGGAGTCAACCAACAATGAATAGGGCCTAGGTTTTCCGCAATAATGTGCGGGAAAAAGCAGTTGTAGCGTGGCAACTGGTTCACGTACGACTTGGACGGGTCGGACTCAAACCAACCGCAGCCCATCAAGGCAACGCTCCCAGGAACAGTGTCAACCGCCGTGGACAAAACTTCCAAAGCCTGGGGCCCGAGCAAATCATCGGCGTCGAGAAACAACAGGTGCGTGCCTTTGGCAACAGCGATCCCTTTATTGCGAGCGACGGATTCGCCTTGGTTAAGTTGGCGAATCAGGCGAACGGGCGCGCCGAATGACTCCGCGATGGCTGCCGAGTCGTCAGTGGACCCGTCGTCGATGACGATGACCTCCAACGGAGGCCTCGTTTGGCTCACGGCTGATTCCAGCGTAGCGTGCAGAAACCGCGCACCGTTGTAACACGGAACGATTATGGAAACTGTGGTTTGTTTTTCTGTCATTGGAATAGTCCGAGGCAACGGCCTTTGACAAATGGGCGGGGTTATTATGCTTTGACGACCTGGCCATGACGGCCAGCGCAATTTCGGGTCGCATTGCGTGTGTCAATTACCAATCCGGCATGCTGAAGCACGCAAGGCCAGTCATAGGCCGAGTGGTCCGTGACAATTACGACGCAATCTTGCTGTTGCAAGAATTCCGGCGTCAACTCTTGGCTTGTCATGCGCAGGTGGGGGTAGCGGCGGGTCACGGGAATCTGCGCGATGTGCGGATCGTTGTAGGTCACATTCGCGCCTTTATGCAGCAGCAGTTCGAGGAGCTCCAATCCGGGTGATTCGCGGGTGTCGTCTACGTCCTTTTTGTACGCCATGCCAAGTAGTACGATTTTGCTTCCCTTCACAGACTTGCTTTTTTCGTTGAGTGCTTCAGCTATTCTGTTAACCACATAGCCGGGCATGGACGTGTTGATCTCGCCAGCCAGTTCGATGAAGCGCGTGGCAAGGCCATGCTTGCGGGCGACCCATGTCAGGTAAAAGGGGTCGATGGGAATGCAATGGCCGCCCAAACCAGGGCCGGGGTAAAAGGCCTGGAATCCGAACGGCTTTGTTTTCGCTGCTTCGATCACTTCCCAAATATCAATGCCCATTCGGTCGTAAAGAACTTTTAGCTCATTGACGAGGGCAATGTTGACCGCCCTATAGGTGTTCTCCAGGATCTTGCTGGCCTCTGCTACCTCTGGCGTGGAGACCGGCACGACCTTGCTGATTGCTTGAGAATAGAGGGTGGTCGCCAACTCCAGACTCCGCGATTCGATGCCGCCCACGACTTTAGGAATTGCCTCACTGGAATAGGTCTTGTTGCCCGGATCTTCGCGCTCGGGGCTGAAGGCGAGGAAAAAGTCTTCCCCGACATGCAAGCCTTTTTCTTCCAGGATTGGAAGGACAACCTCGCGAGTCGTGCCGGGATACGTTGTGCTTTCCAAGACAACAAGCTGGCCGGGCCGAAGACGGGCTGCGATTGCTCTTACTGAATTGACGATAAAAGTCAGGTCCGGCTCGCGCGCCTCCGTCAACGGTGTCGGCACGCAGATGACGATGGCGTCGGGTTCGTCAAGCCGATCAAACGAAGACGTCGCCTCGAAGCCCCTAAGTCTCATCTCCTCGGTGTCTTTTGAAGGCAAATGCCCGATGTAGCTCAATCCGTCCTGCAAAAGGCTGATTTTCGCAGGGTCGATGTCGAAGCCCAGCACGGGAAAACCGGCTCGAATGAAGGAACGCGCCAACGGCAGGCCCACGTAGCCAAGGCCGATGATGCCTACGCATGCCGTTCGGTCGCGGAGTGCGCTAAGGAGTGTAACACAATGGCCAGAAAGTTGGCAGTCGCCAATGCGATTTGAACCGTCTAAAGGGCTTTGAAAGACTGCTTTTACGGTCGGTGCAATCATATAAGTTCCACCATAATGGCTTTCACAGTGAAAGACGGTGCGCGTCAATAATTCGTTTTGAGACAAAAACGGGATTGGCCCGCCTTAAATGAGGCTCGCGGGTGAATGTTTCGGAAACCTGCTCGTAGATCCTAAAAATGAAATAGCCCATTGGCTCCAGGTATTGCATGAACACATCCAAAGGCACGTGTTTTGTGTTGTGCCTATTCATGCCCGCCTCAACCTGGATCAGATCAATCTTCTTGTCCGCGAGCATGGCCTCAGCGCCACGCAACACTTGAAGATCGTGGCCTTCCGTGTCAATTTTCAAGTAATTGATCTCCATTATGCCCTGAGACTTGCAAAATTGGGTGACGGTTTCGACCCGAACGCTCTCTCGCGCGGAGGGCCCATTCGCAACCGGCCCTTCATCGAGCGGGGCTAAGCTATGATTATCGGACGAACCCAGGAGCATGATTTGTCTAGAACCTGTTTCCGACCCGAGCGCGACTTGACAGCAATGAATGTTCTGGTGCCCGCCAAAGTTGGCGGTGAGGACCTTGAACGTGGAGGAAACAGGCTCAAAACAATAGATTTTCGAGCGGGGGAAGCCACGCAAAAACGCGGCGGCCGATTGGCCTTCATTGGCGCCCACATCGAACACGAGCTGAGCCGAAAACTTCGGAAGGCACGCTCGCAAATCGTAGAACACGTCCACGCCTGTGGGAAGCCCGTTTAATATGTAGTTGCCGGTGAGTTTCTCAATTACCCTTTTGATGACTTTTTTCACGGCCTTGCGCCCGACTCATTGTTTAGCGAGCGATGATTGAACAGTCGCCGCCAAACGCAAACTAGGTAATTGCACCAGTTTTGATACCGAAGTGGGTCTATACGTATCAGCCGCGCGTAGGTCTTGCATGCTGCATTGTGCATGCCCATTTGTTTCTCGCTTTGACCGGACGCCAGGAGCAAGCCCACATATTTTTTCCGTACGAGCGGCAACATTTCTGGCCAATGTTGGCTGCAAAAAGGTTGGGCTCGCTGCCAAAAAACGTCGATAGTTTTCCGCCCGGCATGGTAGTTATTACTGAAGCAAGCGGGGTGGTTCCGTTTTCGGACAAGCTTACGCTTGATGATCGCTACCTTTGCTCGCGGCAGCGCGTGGAGATAAAAATCCAAATCTTCTGACCCTCGATTGCCTTCAAAAAAACCACCTACCTGATCAAACAGACTCCTGTGGACGGTCAAGCAACTGGGTGCAAAAGCCCCATTGCTTCGGATAATCAAGTGGGCTGCGGCCGGGCCCAAGCAAAGCAGATCACCGTGTTGTTCGACGGCAGCAGCTCGTAGCTCTGGCACATATTTGTCCATTGTGGACGGAAGCGACAGGCAATCGAGGTTGCTATATTCCGAAAAAAGCATCGACGCTGCGGGAAACGCTGAGGTTAGACTTTGAACACCGGCAAGGTATTCAGGCTCATATACGTCGTCTGCATCGAGGAAGGTTAACCATTGAGTAGCGGCCAACTTTGCGCCCAAGTTGCGTGCGGCGCTTGGCCCTTGGTTCATTTGGTCAACCACGCGAATCCGCGAACCAAATGTTCGCAACTCCTCGGCGCTTTTATCGGTGGAGCCATCGTTGACCACGATGATTTCTGCCGGTCGGACAGTCTGACCTAGTACACTTTCGATCGCTTCACCCACCCAAGCGGCGGAGTTAAAACAGGGAATAATGACGGCTATATCCAATTGCTAATCCTTTTTCAACTCGCTCACTCATATCAAAGTTGAAATCCCCGCCGCCTGTCAAATGGACGATTCAGGCGAACAACTAAAGGCGGCTCGGCGTAATTTGATGCAGCCTCGAACCATTCCTTTGACGAGCCAGTAATCGCGTTGACGAAGGAGCGAAGCGGTGCGGTTGGTCACCACCCTCGAGCAGAGAGAAACTACAAGGCCCTCCAGCTGACGACGTAAAAGCCAACGTGGCACGCCAAACAAGCGCGCGCCTGCGGGGATGCCCTTGGCGAGAATCTCTTGCTCACCCGCGTCTGCAAAATAGCGTTTCAAATAAGCCAAAGTCATTCGCTCTGGGGCAACATAATGTCGAACTAGCATCTGGGGAGACCAGACCGCCAGGGCTCCCATTGCTTGAATCGCTGAGAAATACGCAAGATCATCGCCCCCACCCTGAAAATCCTTTTTGCGCCCAAATCTAGGGTCAAATAAAACCCCCCTCGCGAAGTTGGCGTCATAAGCCATATTGGCGCCGGCAATCAACTCGCCAGCATTCAATGGACGCTCTTCCAAGCCGTGATCAACGCCACAATACCCGATTCGGAGCACGTGAAAAGCTGTCAATAAGTCGGGATCTGGTTCGGATGGGAACCACGGCTCGACTCGGCCGCCTATGGCGACAGCCTTAGGAAAGCGGGCTGCTGTTTGGGCGAAAGCGCCTAGCCAGTCGGCGTCGACGAGCACGTCGTCGTCCGTCCAGACGATCCAATCTCCCGCCGCATGTTGGATGGCGCAGTTCCTCGCATTGCTTTGTCCTGATACCGGCTCAAACAGCCGTTTGATTGGAAGGGCCGCGCTGTGCTTTGCAATAACTGCATCCGTGTCGTCGGTGCAGTTGTTGTTGACGACTAGCAACTCCCAATCAAAGCCTTCCGGAATATGCAAGCGGCGCATTGCGGTCAAGGTCTGGTCGAGCAGCGATGCGCGATTCCAAGTGCAGACTGCAACGGTAGCTTTCATTGGTTATGTTTCCTTACCGCAATGCGAGGCGTTTCTTGACAGCCCGCCAAGCGGCAATGGGAAGCTCCCTAAGTAATCCCGAAAAGTATGTGTAATTGCAAAAAACTCGGGGAAGAATGAACTCCATGCTCAGTTCGTCGGAAAGCTGCTTTTCTCCTTGTAACTCAACTGACTTCCCAAGAGCCTCTTGCGACACAAACAACACCATGTTCTGTCTATACCACCAATCCACCGCACGCTCTTGAGCAATCTTTGGCCGAATGCAATCGATCCGAACATAGTTTTTCTTTTCAAACAATCCTGCCCAGTAATAGGGCCATTGCTCGTTTATGTGACAAGTTCCTCCCTGACCAGGAATTGCGGCTGAGAACAAAACCGCTGGCGCCGCACCAGTCAGCGCGCTAATCAAATTCAAAGACATGCGGTGTGGCAGGTGTTCAGCAACTTCTAAACACAACGCCAAGTCGGCATTGCAACCAATTATGAATGGTTTACTAAGATCGGTTGGAATAAACTGTAGTTGATCGATCAAGAGGGTGGCGCGATCTACGTGCGAACCATCGAGGCCAGTTAAATTTTCGACGCCGGCTTCCTGAAATGCCTTAAGCCAAGGTCCTCGTCCACAACCGATGTCGACAATGCTATGCGGGCACAGGAGTCGCATCAACATGGGCGCGATTACCCGCGCCGAACGCAATGATCCTTCGGTAACAGTATCGAAGAATTTGGCGTCGTAATGCAGGTTTACAGGTTTCATGCTGATTCGTAGTAATGGCGGGCAGTGCTTTAGGAAACGCGCCGCGGGCCGCTTATTTGCCCGCTTTGATTCGCCGCCATAGCCGAGTTGTTTGCTCACATTTACTTTTTAGCCTGTTTTGCAACCAACAATACCAGCAGGGGTAACGGCCGAGCAGTCGCCGCGTTAACAGGGGATCCCGTACTGCCATGTTAGCGTACAGCAGCGAGTCGGCGCGGCAGGCGTTAGTGACTATTTTGGCTGCCAAAAGCTGGTCAACGAATTTCCCTACACCTGAATGTTCCGGTTGGCCGTAGTCGTGGAAAGCCACCCAAGCCCCCTCAACGCAACGGGGAGCCCATGCCAAGAAATCACAGCGTACTGATTCATAACGGTGATCGGCGTCTATAAACAACAAACCGACGGGAAGCCCTTCCCAGGTTTTCCCTGCGACTTCTGTATTGGACCGGACGGGGGTAATCTTGGCTGAAAACCGTACCTGCTCGACGTTTTGTCGGTAGTTTTCGAGATAATCTTGGGAAGCGGATAGGTGTGCGCCATACGCATAGCCGGTGTTCGGGATAGTGTTAAAGTAGTCAACCGAAAAAACTGGCGCATTTTGACCCGCACTACTGCCTGCGGCCAACATGATTGTAGACTTGCCCTGCCAAGCGCCCAGCTCCACAATTGCACTAGTTGCGGATGTATCAAAGGCCAGCGTGTAAAGGGCGCGCATTTCCGATGGCGTCAACCAACCCTTTATGGCACCGGAGATTTCAACCGCTGTCTCGATGTGCATTGTATCAGTTTTCCTTAAACGCGTGGCAACGAGGCGCTGGCTGGGACTCGAGTCCAGTCATAATCGAGGACAAAAACTCCTTGGTGCGCATCCGTGGATAGGTGCGCGGTATTCGGCCCTGCAACAATATCTAGCACAAGCGATTCCTCAACATGGTCTAAGACCTGTTGCGTGGCCATCCATAGTCCTACTGCAATTCGATGACCTGGGCGAAGCCGAGCATTGCGGAACCGACAACAAAACACATGGTGGCCTTTTGTCAGAGTTACGGGAAAATTCGCTTCCCGAGTCCAACTGGTAATTAGTCTTGTCCCATAAAGGTTCTGCAAAACCACCGCCAGTGCGACGTCGGAGATGTCCTCATGTACTTCCAGCTCTATGTGCACTCGTAGATCGTCTCCGCATACGTGAGTTTGAATGCATCGCCCTGCATCGTCAACGAGTTGCACTTGTGTGAATCGCGCCCGGCCATTGCCGCCGCGGCGTGCGTTTCTCAAATCAGAAGTTGCCTTGGAGTTGCGTTCGGTGTGGATGTAGTCTTCAGTTACTTTTTTGGCCGAGCCATCTTTCGCTACCGAACCACATTGCAAAAGGATGGCTCGGCGGCAAAACCGAGGAATCATTTCCATATTGTGACTGACGAACAGAATTGTAGCGCCGGAAGTGGCCAACTGAGTCATTCGGTCGATGCAGCGGCGCTGGTAACTTGCGTCACCAACAGCTAGAACTTCGTCAATGAGCAATGTGTCGAGATTTAAATGGGCCGCCACGGCAAAAGCCAATCGCACGCACATCCCGCTCGAGTAGCGCTTTACAGGTGTATCTAGGAATTGCTCGACCTCGGCGAACGCGACAATCTCATCAAATTTTCTCTGGATTTCCCGACGGCACATTCCCAGAATAGCCCCGTTCAAATAAACGTTCTCACGGCCGGTCAACTCAGGATGAAAACCCGTGCCGACCTCTAAAAGACTGCCGATACGCCCTCGCAATTCCACGCGGCCATCGGTCGGTTCGGCGATGCGGCTCAGGATCTTCAAAAGCGTTGATTTCCCAGCGCCATTGCGCCCAATGATACCGACGACTTCGCCAGGTTGCACCTCAAAGGAAACGTCTTTCAGCGCCCAAAAACTGTCCTGACTGGCGTGATCGCTGTCGCCACGCCCCAATGAGCGAAGGCGGTTCCACGGCGCCCGCGCGGCCGCCACAAGTGTCTCGCGAAGCGTACGATAGCCATCAGCCTGGCGAGCGCCGATGCGATATTGTTTGGACAGGTTTTCAACGCGAACGGCAGGTTGCATAGCCTGGAAATACCTCAAGTCTTAAGACTCTCAACGAACTCAGATAACATTTTCAGGGACTGTTTTTGACGCAAAGAATGGCGCAAAAAATGGTTAAACACATGCCCCGCATCGCCGCCGATATAGTAGTCGTCGCCGAGGGGCTTGGCCGGAGGGTCCATGAGGGCAAACATGCATTGATAAGCCATTTGTTCCGGCGTCCAGTCGCAAAACCACCACTGGGTTTGGCCTGTGTGATAGCGTGCTGAAGCAGTTTCAAGCCATGCGAGGTAAACTTCCGCCAAGTCCAAATTGAGTTGGCTTGGACGAAACGCCAAGAGCCCGGAATTGAAGAAGTAGTAATCCATTCGCCATTGTGTGCCATTGTGGCTGCAGCGCTCGGCCAACTCCTTAAATGCCTCCCGGGTTTCATTTGGCACTTGCAGTTCTTGGTTTTGATGGTGGTGCAAGTACCAACCATGAGCGTCTTGACCCCTGGCCCATTGCAGCAAGCGCTCGGGCCGGCGGAAAAAAGCGGTGTCAGAATCACAAACAATCACGCGTTCGGCTTGGTTTAATACCAAGGGGTGCAGCAACTTTCCATAAAGAGGAAAGCCACCATCATAACCCCTCTTCAACCTTGGATGATCGGCCAAAAAGCGGTCCAAGCGCGGATCAGAAACGTGGCGCGGGAGCCAGCGGCATCCTGGAACATGGCGGTCAAACCAGCGACGGTCAGCCTCCGTCAATGAGCCATCGTCGGTCAGCGTGACGGCCAAATGCGCGTCAGGGAACCGAAGCAAGGATTTTAGCGCCAGCAGACCGATCCATCGGTCGCGGCGACACAACAGCATGTGGACTTCGGCGTCGGCGTTGGCAACAGGGCTTGCGGGCCGTGGCGGCGTCCGATCTACCCCACGGAGGGCCCAGTCAATACGAGCGTTGTCCCAGCGGCAACGAATTCGGAAGGGGAGCCAAGTTGGTGCTTGCATGCAATATGTTGTTTAAGGGAATTAGCGGCCGGATTACGTCAGCTCGTTGCATCGCCTATAGTGTGTTCACCAAGGCTTGAAGCATTTGCAACGACTGGCTTTGCACGAGGTAATGCCGCAAAAAATGATTGAACACATGGCCCGCATCGCCGCCCAGATGATAATCGTCGCCGAGGGGTTTCGCCGGCGGATCCATGAGCGCAAACATGATCTGGTAAGCCGTTTGTTCCGGCGTCCAGTCGCCAAACCACAAATCGGCTTTGCCGGTCCGATAGGACGGTGATGCGGTTTCGCGCCAAAGCTGGTATTTTTCAGCCAATTCCAAATTAAGCTGCGCCGGCCGAAAAGCCAGCAAGCCGGAATTGAAGAAATAATAATCCATCCGCCATTTCAAGCCAGCAGGCTCGCAAAGAGCGGCCAACTCCTTAAAAGCTTCCCGGGTTGCATTGGGCACTTGCTCGTCTTCGTTTTGATGATCGTGCAAGTACCAGGCATGGGCGTCTTGACCCTTGGCCCATTGCAGCAGACGGTCGGGCCGACGGAAAAACGCTGTATCCGGATCGTAGACGATGACGCGCTCGTGCCGGTTCACGAGGGCGGCGTGCAGCAGTTTGCATATAGGGTGATAACTGCCTTGATAAGTTTTCGCCATCCTTGGATGATCCGAGAGAAAGCTGGCCAGTCGGGGATATTCCACGCGGCGCTGGAGCCAGCGGCAACCTGGAACATGGCGATCAATCCAGTTGCAATCATCCTGATTCAGTGAGCCGTCGTTGGTGAGCGTGACGGCAAAGCGCGTGTCGGTGAACCGGAGCAAGGATTTTAGCGCCAACACGCCGATGCGCTGGTCACGGCGACACAGCAGCATGTGGACTTCGGCGTCGGCATTGGCAAACGGGCTTGCGGGCCGTGGCGGCGTCCGGTCCAAACCGCGGAGGGCCCAGCCAATACGAGCGTTGTCCCAGCGGCAGCGAATTCGGAAGGGAAGCCAGGTTGGCGCTTGCATGAATTACGGTGTTGAGGGTACGGGCGGGCTCGATTACACTTTCGGCTGTAGCTCACCTAGGTGCGCCGGCCATTGCATGGGCGCGTCGGCGAATTCGGCCACAGGCTCTTCCACGGGCAGGCTGCTGAGTTTGAGCACGCCGGCTCCTAAAAGGACGATATAGTAAGGCATTTCCAGACCCACGGCACTAACGAACTGGCCGGAAACCGCGAAGCCGACCAGCGCTGCGATAACCATGCAAGCCAAGTGGTATTGCCAGGGGTCAGAGTCGTTTGGCGACTTACGAAGCTGGTTGAGTCGGATCAGGCACTTGCCGTAGAACAAACACAGGAACAAAAAGCCTGGAAAACCCAACTCTGCGAGAACCTCGAGCCAAAGTGTGTGAGCCGATTTGCCCTCGGTCCAACCATGGGACCGGGCAATAAGTCGCCAGTGGTTGGGGCCGACGCCAAACACAGGGTTTTGGACCGCAGTCGCGATGCAATCGCGCCAAAGATCCACCCGGCTTTGCGCCGATGCGTCACGCTGCCCTTCGTCGGCGAATGAAGTAGAAAAACGCTGGCGGACTTCGGGGCCGGCCAAACGAAGCATGAGTAAAACAACAGCAAGCAGGACGACGTAGTACCAGCCTTTCTTGGGAATCAGGATAAAACACATCAGGCCGGTAACCACCAGCCCCAGCATGCCGCCGCGGGAGAAGCTGAGCAGTACAACGTGGCCGGCCATCAAGGCGATAATCATGGCAGCGGCTTTTTGCCACAAGCGTTCGGAATAGAGTGCCAGGAAGAAGGAGAGACCGAAGGTGGCGGTCATGCCGAGGGCAAGAAAGTTATTGTCGCCGGCGCCACCGATGCCTTCTCGGGCCGCGTTAAAGCCGTTGAGGTAGTGCATGTTGGCCTCGTAGGCCAAGAATCCCTGGCTGGCGGCTATGACCCAAGCCAAGATGCGGAGCTGGCTGATGGATTCCATGACGGTGATGCCGACAAGAAAAGGAAGCAGGATTTTCCCCGATTCCTCGACATAACCCCAGGCCAGAGAGGGGACGGCCGACTGGGCGGCACTGAATACAGACCAGACCCAGAACGCGATAAAGGCGAAGACGATGCCGCCGGCTTTGCCGAAGTTCCAGGAACCGAAGCCTTTGATCAGCCATCCGGCGAGCAGGGCAAGAGCGATGATGCGGCTATAACGGGCCTGGGGAAGCGCAAATCCCCACATACTATCGGGCTTGATAATGGCGAAAGTGACATAAACGCAAACCCCGACAAAGGGGTTGAAAAGGGAAGCCGCTGAGCCGCCAAAGGTTAACGCATAAGTAAAAAGAGCGCCTTTCATGCGACAGCTAAAAGCTCCTGGGTCGCGATGTAGTGAGAGATTCGCGGCAGTCCAAAAAGAGACATTCAGTCAGAGATCGGAATGATTAGTGAGTCGATTATCGTTGTCAACAAACAGACTAGCTCTGTCTCGTGAAAACGTTGGCGGCCTTGGCGGTCTTCAATTTTTAAATAATGTCCGCAAAGCTGCGTTCGACGCGGCGGAAGTACATGCAGCCGATTACTAAAAGTGCCAGGGCGACCGCCGAGGAGACGGCCAGGGCATAGAGATCGAGGTCGCGGCCGAGGGCAGCGGCGCGGAAGTTGGCGATCAGGCCATAGGCGGGGTTGAGCGGGAGCCAAATGCTCCAGGTTGGGCCGACGACAGTTTCTGCTTGCATGTAAACAGTGGGCGTGGCGAACATCCAAAGCTGGACCATGAACGGGACGACGTAGCGGAAATCGCGGTAAGCGACGGTCAGGGCGGCAAGCAGAGTGCCGACGCCCAGGGATGCGAAGAATAGGCCCAGGGTTACCAGCGGCACTAAAAGCAGCCCCCAACCGAAGCCGACGCCATAAAAGACCATCATGCCCAACAACAGCAGGAAGGCGATAGCCAAATCCACGACATTGGCGGCGACGGCGCCGGTCGGGATCAGCAAACGTGGGAAGTAGACCTTGGTCACCAGACTTTGGTTGCCGATGACGCTGTTGCTGGCGGCAGTCAGGGAGTTGGCAAAGAAAAACCAGGGGAGCAGGCCGGCCAGGACGAAAAGCGGGTAAGGCAGGTCGCCGGAGGATTGGCCGGCGAGTTTGCCGAAGAAAATGCTGAAGACGATCATGGTGGCGAGCGGCTGGAGCAAGGCCCAGGCGGCGCCAAGGACGGTTTGCTTGTAACGAACGACGATGTCGCGCCAGATCAGAAAGAACAGCAACTCGCGATAGCGCCAGATCTCCTTGAGGTCGATGAAATGCCAGCCGGGCTTGCGCTCGATGACGGTGAGCGGCGGCTCGGGTGCCGAGTCCGTGGCGACGGGGGTGTCCGGGGTGGGCACGGGCACTTCACAGGCCAACTCCGAGGCGGAACTCACGGGCATTTCCTTTTGAACGAGCGGTTTCACAGTTGTGATGCGGAGCTGAGCGCTGGAGCGGCGGTCGGTTCCAAACCAAGCAAAGAGTCAAGGGGAGCGAGGCAACGGTCCCAACGGTGGTTTTCCGTCACGTAGCCTCGGGCAGCGGCGCCTAAACGGCTGCGGAGCGGTGCATCGTTAAGCAATAATACCAAGGATTCTGCCCATTCTTGCGGTGTAGCAGCAACAAGAAGATCCTGTCCAGGATTGGCGCTAAGACCTTTCAAACAGGCCGGCGAAATTACGGTTGCCTTGCCCATCGCCATCGCTTCGAGGATCTTGTTTTGGATGCCGCGGGCGATTCGCAGAGGGACCACGGCCACGGCGGCTTTGGCAAGGTGTGGCCGGACGTCTGGTACTTGACCGACCAACTCAACCCCAGGCAGTTCGGCCAGGCGCTGGACAGCCGGGACAGGGCGGCGGCCTACAAGATGTATTGTGGCGTCGGGGCGCGAGCGAAGCACCAGAGGCCAGACTTCATTGCAGAACCAGGTGACACCATCGACGTTGGGGCGATAGTCCAGGGCGCCAAGGAAAACGCAGCCCGCTTGGTTTGGCTCTGGGAGCGGATGGAAATAGTCCAAGTCGACGCCGTTGGTCACCACTTCGAT
>DASRAT010000347.1:0-6801 GCA_035638015.1 Gemmataceae bacterium
TCGAGGTTTCGTTCCAGTTGCGTTTGAAATGTTGAACAAATCCGCGTCCCAGCATCCTAAGCGACTTCAGCCGCCCGTACGCAACGTGGCGGGGGCCTTTTTACCAATGCATGCGGCCACGGCCGTCATGCTCACGGCAGCGGTCACCGCTGCGCCTTTGACCATCGAAAGGGGTCTTTTATGTTGGGAATCATTCTGCTGATTGTCCTGGTCATGCTCGTTTTGGGCGGGCTACCCACCTGGGGACACAGTCGCAATTGGGGCTACGGTCCCAGCAGCGGCCTGGGTTTGGTGCTGGTGGTTGTGCTGGTGCTTGTGCTCATGGGCAGAGTTTGATCGCGCCGCTGCGACGCAGTCAAACGTACTTGAACCTTATCAAGGAGACATGGATGAAACGCTTATTTATCGTGCTTGTTCTGGTTGGAGTTGGCGTCGTTGGTTTGGGGTTCTACAGGGGGTGGTTCCGGATTGGGTCGGACAACGCCGACGGCAAATCCAACATCACGCTCTCCATGGACGGGAAAAAGTTCCAAGAGGATGAGAAAAAAGCGCTGGCGAACGTGCAAGGCGTGGGAAACAGCATCAAGGACAAGGTCGCGGGGCCGGCAGAGAAGAGCATGGATGGCACGATGGTCAGCGTCAGCGGCGACAAGCTAACGATGATCGACAAGGAAGGCAAGGAACATGGTCACCCGCTGGCCGCCAACGTCAAAGTGACCTGCGACGGCAAGAACTGCTTGGCCACCGACCTCAAGGCGGGGATGAAAATCCGCGTGACCACGGATGCCGCGGACCGGCAGGCGGCGACCCGCATTGAAGCTCTCGACCGCAATCTGAACTTCGACGCGGGCACTTAACTCAACTTCGAAAATTCCGCGCCAGGGGGCGCGGGATGACGAGATTTGTTTGTCAGGGGAGGTTCATCATGAAATGGCGTCAAATTCAAGCCAGTTGGCAACAATTCAAAGGCCGCATGAAGCAGCGCTTGGGCAAACTGACTCACAACGCTCAGACGACAGCTGCCGGCAAACGCGAGCAGATCGACAGCAAGCGTGAACAATTGGCCGGGGCACTTCAGGAGAAGTACGTTCACGACAAAGCCGAGGCGGACAAGGAGCTCGACGACTTCACGAAGTCGCTGGAGCCGAAAGCCGCGGTCCCGCTTCCCTGAAGCAACGGCTTGCTCATTGGGGTAAATCACGGCTCGCTGGTGTTTCACTGACAAAGCCCAACTTTTTTGAGGAGAACTGGTCATGTTTCGTTTAGCTGTCGTGTTTCTCGTTATCGCACTGATCGCAGCATTCCTTGGCTACGGTGGAGTTGAAAGCCTTGCATGGGAAGGTGCGAAGATTCTGTTTTTCATCTTCCTCATTCTCGCAGTGCTTTCTTTTGTCATGGGTGGCTATCGGAGACGATCTCCCCTGGAGTAAACGGGAGACTGCCTTTGAACTGACTGTTGCAACACAAAAACTGGAACCTCCATTAACGCCCTACAGAAATGCAAAAACCATGTGGACTTTCATCGTATTTGCCGTGATCGGCCTTCTCACCGGGGCCGCCGCCAGGCTGCTGTACCCCGGCCGGCGAGTCACGGCCATCGCCGGCACCATGCTCCTTGGCATGCTCGGAGCCGTGGTCGGCGGCATGATTTCCTGGCTTTGGTGGCCATCCGCGGGTGACGAATTTCAAATCGGCAACCTGATCGTGTCGGTCCTTGGCGCCATGCTGGTGGTCGTGGTCGGGGCAGTTGTCGGCTATTCGCGAAGTCTCCGGGGCCAAAGGACCATGTCCCAATGACGACAACCGATTGTGCTGAGCCAAATGCAAGAGAAACTGCTGCACGTGCAGCGGGACGCCGGGAGGGAGCCAATTCGAGGCGCGTGGCACTCGGCCGGATTCTGGACGACAACCTGGGGACCAACTGTATGAACACGTTGAAATCAAACGGCTGTGACCGATTTGCGCGTTGCCAAGGAGTCCTGGAGGACGACGCCTTGGCCACCGACAGCGTTGCCAGCCTGCCGTTCACCGTCAAGCGGGCGATGAAGCAGTGCTGTTTGTCGGAGGGGGAAGCATCCGCGCGGAAGCAACTGCAGCGCGGCTACACAACGCCTTACGTGGTCAGCAAGAACCCGCGCATGTCTGCCATCTATGAATTGATCGATCGGCTCGGGGAAACCACGACGACCGTCCTGATCGAGGGAGAAACGGGCACCGGCAAAGAGCATATCGCCCGGGCGGTTCACGAGTCGGCCCAGGCACGCACTGGCCCGATGGTGGCTGTCAGCTGCGCGGCAGTGCCGGAACCGCTGCTGGAGAGTGAGCTATTCGGCCATGAGAAGGGCTCCTTCACAAGCGCCGCCGGCCTGCGCAAGGGCCGGTTCGAGCTGGCCGACGGGGGCACTTTATTCCTTGACGAGGTCGGCGACATTCCCATGTTGATGCAGGCCAAGCTGCTGCGCGTCTTGCAAGAGCGCTGTTTCGAGCGTGTCGGCGGCAGCGAGAGCATCGCGGTGGACGTGAGGGTGGTCGCCGCCACCAACCGCTGCCTGCTGGCCATGGTCCGAAACGGCACATTTCGCGAGGACCTCTATTACCGGCTGAACGTGATCAAACTCGACCTGCCGCCGCTGCGCCAGAGGCAGGAGGACATCCCCTTGCTGGCAGTCCACTTCGCCACAAAGTTCGCCAGGCCCAACCAGCCTCCGAAGTCGCTTTCTCCAGAGTGCATGGAGCTGCTTTTACGCTACTGTTGGCCGGGGAACATTCGCGAATTGGAGAACGTCATTGAACGGGTTTGCATTAGCACGCCGCGGGACCTGGTCCAAACAGACGATCTGCCGGTGGAGGTTGTCCTGTCCGTGAAGCGCGGAGGACATGGCTCCATTGACTGGTCACGCCCGCTGCCGGAGGTGATGGACCAGGTGGCGGACCGCATCGAGCGTCGCTACCTGCGCCGGGCGCTGCAGCGCAGCCAGGGCAACGTCGGCCGCTGCGCCAAGCTTTGCGGCCTGAGCAGGCGATGCCTCAGCGCCAAGCTCGCCAAGTACAAGTTCAACAAGAAAAAATTCAAGGAAATCGTGCGGTTTGGGCCCCCGGCAGCGGCTAGCTGACCAGCTGCGCGGGCCGCCGCGGGACGTTGATAGTGGTTGGCCACCTTGGCCACGATTACTTGGGTGTTTTGTTGACCAGGAAGCAAGGTCCGATCCTGGTGGATCGGATAAATGGCCCGGCCTTCTCGGAGAAGGACAAGCGGGCGCTAGTGTTCGAGATTGGTTTGCAACAAGGAGTTTGCGTTATGAAGAGTTTCTCGAAGTGGTTCTGTGCGTTGGCGGTGATCGCGCTTTTGGCTGGCACCTCGGCGGCCGCCGATGCCATTGCCGCGGGCAAAGTCAAGTCGGTCAACGCCGACAAAAAGACGTTTGTCGTGACCGATTCCGTCAACAAGGACCATACGATTCACATTGGCGACCCCCTGGTCGTCAACCGCGACGGCAAGGAAAGCAAGACCGACCTGAACGTCGGCGACGTCGTGAATGTGTGCCACGACAACGGCTTTGTGACTTGGACGGCCCATTACATTCTGGTCCAGGGCGGCACCAACAAGGACTTTGCCTTGGTGCATGCCACGGTCAAGAGCTACGACGCCGCCAAAAAGCAGCTCGTCATCACCGATGCCAGCGGCAAGGACTTGACCTTCCCTATGGGCGACGCCGCGGTCCGCCTCAACATGCAAAACAGCAAGATCGAGGACGTGAAGATCGGCGACCAGACTCTCGCCATCGTTGAAACTGTAAGGGACGTTGCGACCTTGAAGTCCCTGATGATCGAACGCAAGTGATTTTGTCGGAATTGCGTCCGGCGAAAGCAACGGCGAGCCGCAAGGCTCGCCGTTGCCGCTGCCGTGGAGCAGGAATGTCAATTTGGCGTCGTGTCAAACAGAAATGGTAACTACCTATGCATTGGCTAACCTGGCTGGACACTCTCAACTTGATTGAAGTGTTCAACTACTATCTGATCCTGGCATTTGTCGTGGGCACGGCAATTCGCATCCGCAGCTATCGGGCCATTCTCGGCCTGGTCTTCGCCAGCCCCGGCCGCTGGCCGAAGCTACTGGAACTGGCCAAGAAGCACTGGACCATCTTTGTGGGCTGGCCAATGCTGCTAACCATCGGCCTGGCATTTGCGCTCATGCTGATCAATTCCCTGGCCATCAATTTGGTGTGGGGTTCCACCCATGTGAATATCGAGCAAATTGGCACGCGCTGGTTGGCGCTGGCGGCCGTCATCCTTTTCGGTGGACTGATGCTGGTCCTGGACTGCCGGGCCGTTTTCAGCGTGGGGCACTTCGACCGCACTGCTTTGGAAGCCGACCTCGACAAAGCCGAATCCTGGCTGAAATCCTGGATGGCCCCTGCCGTGCGCATGGTGACTTTCGGCTTCGTCAATCCACGGAAGATCGTCGGCAAGGAAGTGCAAAGGATGTTTGTGGACGCCAACTGGGTTGTTATCGGAGAATTGAGGCGCACATCGCTGCGGATCGGAACGCAATTGGCTTTTGGCCTGTCGTTATGGTTGATCTGGGCGTTTGCCCTGCGGGAAACTGTTTGATCCGACCGACCCTCGGATGTGCCATGCTGAGCCGAATGACGTTGGGAGTTATTTCCCAATTGGGCGCGGCCTAGCGATCCTGTGCAGGGGGGACTGGGTCTGGTTTCATGACCGCTGTTCCTTCCTCCCCAACGCCGGTCACATCTTTGCACCGGTCGTGTCCCAGTCAACAAAAAGGGATCAGGGTGATTTGGCAGCCATATCACCCTGATCCCTTGTACTCGCTTCATGCAACTCTGCGCTCACTTGGCTCCGCTCGCCGGCCCCTTGGCTCCTGTCTTGAACCGACTCGGGAACGGATCGACAATCTCCACCGGTCGTGTCGTGATGCGCTCGCCGAGGATGCCCTCGAAGACAGAACCGTAAAGTTTCTCAATGGGCTGCAAGCAATGGCTGGCCAAAAGCTGATGGACGCGGCCCTGGTTGCTCAGCGCCCATTTGCCATCAGCGCCTTTTTTGGCGGCACCGGCTCCAGCCTTGCCACCGCCTTTTTTCGCCGCAAGCGGCTCGATCTTGACATTCGGCCCATCGATCGGCGGTGGCGGCAACTTCGGCGCTATCGGCCGGCCGCCGGGATCGCGGTAGGTCAGCGGAGACTTGGGATCGGGGTCTTCCGTCCAGTCGAACAAAACGGGCTGTACCACCAACCCGTGTTCAATGCGAAGCTTCTCGGCGTGCGCCTTGCGGAAGTGGGCCTTGAAAGCGGCGCCGTCGTCCTTGGCAACTTTCATCGCCTCCTTGGTGGTTTCGACAACCCACTTGGCTTCACGCAGCATCGTGGCGGCGTCCACGGGGCCGGCGACGCAGTGCAGCACACGGCCGTCAGGGGCGCAGAAATACGCAGCGACATTCCCGCCCTGCTTTTGTTTACCAACGATCTTGAAAGTCGCGACCCGCTGGTGCGACGACACAAAATACTTGTTCAGATACTCGCCGACTTCTGGATTGGCCAATGCGTTCACACGGAGCGCTTCGGCGTTGTTTCAGGTGAAGTCGGGGTCTTCGAATTCCCCCGAGACATGCAGGACGAAAACGAGCTTCTCTTCCTTGAGGGCTTGCGTGCCGGCGTCCGACGGCGTTTTGACAAACCTGACATTGGTGCCGAAGTCACCGGTGCAGACCTGGTCGCCGTCGCCGTGTTTGGCGAGAACGCTGGGCTGGGTCTTGGCGACCTGGGAGACGGCGACAACCGGGGCGAGCAGGGCGAGCAAACCGGCGGCGGTCGCCCGCAACAAATGGCGTTTCATGGTAAACCTCCCTCGCACAAATATTCGCAGTAAGCGAAAGGAATTTTGATGGTAATTCAACACCGCTGCAATGAAGACGTTTCGCATTGCAAACCAGGGGAGCGCGGCGGCCGGCGGTTGCTTTTGAGGTGCAGGTTTTGAAGCATTGCACTCGCTCAAAAGCGGCGACGGGTCGCCGCACTCCAAAGATATCATTTCTTTTTCGGCGCAACAAACAGCCTATCTATCTCCGCGTCCGCCAGCGTTTCCTCGCCGTGGCTGGAGTCAATCACCAGGGCATCACCGCTGGGCGTCACGTAGACCAGGTGATTGCCGAGGCGGAAGACGGCGCTCAAGCTGGGCTGCTTTTCCAGCAACCGGAAATAGGCGTCGCTTTGGGCTTTGATCGTGATGGTCTTCGTTTTGGCGTCGAAGCCGTCGTCGATCCAGACGCCGCCGATGTCCACGAGCGAACGATTGGCGACGCGCTGCACGGTTGTGGCCGTGGTTTGAGTCTGGCTGCGCAACTTGTCGACCTGAATCGAAATGTCCACGCCGAGGGTGCCTTGCTGAAGCTTATCGCGGTCTTTGGCATCCAGGGCTTTCTGAGCTTTGGCATACGTCGATTGCTGTGCCAGTTGTTCGATGGCTTTTTTGTCGCCGGCTTTGGCCGCATCCTTGAGGGCTTGATCGGCTAATTCTTTGCGAAGCTCATCGCCTTTTTTGCCGTCCTTGGCGAGCTGTTTGGCAAGATCATCAACTCGGGGGGGAGGACCACCTTTCTTGCCTGCGCCCCCCTTCTTAGCTGCCGGATCACCGGCACCGCCTTTAGCACCACCAATCCCTTTCAAGGCCGGCGGCGAAGTTGGATCTGGAATACCCCCAAACCCCGGTGATACCGTGTCAGGCACTACCAGATAGCTGGTGTACGGCGTGGTAATTCCATACTTCTTGGCCAGGGTAA
>DASRAT010000348.1:0-10621 GCA_035638015.1 Gemmataceae bacterium
ACCGTAGCCCATGTTTCCGGTCCGTGTCGCGCCGTACCCACGACCGACGTCGCCCACCACGCTGCCGAAGTAGGCGTCCACCTGGTCCTTGCCCGCTCCTGCCTGGATGTCGAGATTCAAAGCACAGACTTTCGCCAGGCCGCCGGCGCCGTTGTCGGCGAAGTTGAAGGTCGCCACGTCGTCGCCCGAACCCAGATCCACCTTGATGCGCTTGGCATTGATGAAATCGGAGCCGCCGCCCAGCTGGTAGGTCAACTGGTCGTTGCCGCCCTTCAAGTTAATGACCACGTCCGTCACCTGGTCGCTGGAGAACTCGTGCACGGTATTGATAACGGTGCGCCCAAGCGCGTCGCTGTAACTCAAGGACCCTTCGGTCTTGATGACGAGCTTGTTCAAGTTGTCGTTTTGCGTGATAGCGACGGTGTTCACCGTTTCGTCGCCGGTGATGGTGACGACGCCGTTTTGCAGGGGGCTGACCGTGGTGGCGGGGCACCAGCGGGATTCCAGGGCTTCCATCGTCGGCTTGAAGGTATGCTTCTTGGCGAGACGCTTCATGATTGACTCCAATGTCGCGGCGGGGGGGAGGGAAAGATTCGGGAAACGGCTCGGCTCGTGAGTTCTGAGCGCTCGTCAACCGTGTCCCTTGCTCTCTCATACGGGCCGGGGTGGGGTTTGTGACAATGTTTTCCATGAACCAGGATGTGACCGCGGCGTCGGACGCGCTGATCGCGCAAGTGGCGACAAAACGGCGTGTGTAGTCAGCTGCAAAGCAGATTTGAGGCGCTCGGTGACAGTGTTTCGCCAAATCGCAATGTGGGATGAGCTGGCAGCGCGGACCGTTGCTGCCTGGCGCTTATCAGACAGGTGACAGCGTCGCAAACACTTCGTGGGTTTTGCATCCGCTTTCCGACCGGCATTATACCGCATAGCGGTCAAATGCGCGCTCGAGCTTCATTTCGCCTTGGTCCAGGACGCCTTCCAGCCGGTAACGAGCACGGCATTCCCACCGACCGTGCCCGTAAAGACCATGCCGGTGCCGCCGTAGTTGTTGCTTGCGATCGGCACATCAAACTGGACCTCTCTTGCATAGTCGAACGCATCGCCGCCGCGAGTTTCCTCCGAGCAGGTCACGTTCGCCAACAATCGGCCGTTTTTGGCGGTCAGCTCCACGGTGCATTCCGAATGAAATGCGCTGGACATGATCTTCTTGCTGATGGCGGTCGCAACGCCTTTCTCGAATTTGACAAGAAAGAATGCGCAGCCGGAGACAGCGCCTTCGCCCTTGTAACCGATCGCAGTAATTTCCTCAGGTGTCAAGCGCTGAATACGCAAGCCGTAACCCGTGTTGGTCGCGAGGTCGTACTTGATGTAGACATCCAGGAACTGTTCGGTCGCGGAACCAAAGCCCTGGCCGGCGTTCTTGTTGGGCGCAAACTTGGCACGCACGGTCATCTCATCATATTTGCCGGCGGCTGGCGTGTAGAACAGCCGCGCGCCGCGAGCGGTCTGGTACAGACCGTGGTAACCAAGAGAGCCGCTTTGGCCTGGGCCATAGTTCCACGAGTTGGCATTCGCCTTGTACTTTGGGTTTTTGCTCTTGCCCACCTCGGGCGCAACATAACCGTCCAAAGTCCAGGTGCCGGGGAGAATCTTGGGCTGAGGATCCGAGGGAACGTTCTGGAAGTCGGTGTCGATCACGTGGATCTTCACGTCGTCTTTGGCAATTTTCGAGCTTGCGTAAACCGTCTGCATCGAGCCCGCTTCGCTAACGCTGTGCTTGGGCCGAATCGTGGCCATCAGGTAATAGCCAACGTCGCCTTCCGACAACGTATAGGCGATTTCCGGGCGATTCAGACGGCTGACCGCGACTTTCAAGGGGTTGGCGCCTTTGGCGTCTGTGCAGCGATACCAGGTGATCAACGATTGATCCTTGCGCAGATCGGAGCCGAGGCCCAGTTCGTAATCCAGCTTCACGCGGCCGTCGGCCGGCGCTTTGATCGCAGGGTTCCGAGTAAACTTCGGCGGCTCGACATAGGGTGGCTCCACGGTCAGCTTGACCGCCGCTTCCAGACCCAACTCGTTTTTCGCGACGATGATCACATTCACCGGCGCCGCGCTTTTATTCGTACCGGCGACTTTGACGGAATTGTTCGGGCCAGGCGTCATCTGGACCATGCTCGGATCGCTCGCGGTGAACTGCCACTTTCCCAGCGCGGGGCTGGAGGCGGAGGCGGCCGGCGCCACGCTGCAGCTCAGAGTCGTTGGCGTTTGGCCGGACCGAATCGTGTTGGAGCCCGAGGCGACCCGCAGCGCCGCGGTCAGGGGAATGCGCAGGTAATAGTTTTCATTCTTGCCGGCTGCCGCTGCGGCTGCCTTGATTTCCTTTGCATAGCCGAAGGGATCAACGCCGGAAAGGACATTTGGCAGGTTGTAATACGTCTTATCGCCTTGCGTTACCTTGTAAGCCTTCAGCAGGTTCGAACTGTCGGAGATCACGACGGTCGCGCCGGGCGTGGCCGTTTCCTGAATCACGTAAGGCTTGCCGTCGAGGGTGACGTTGTGCTGGTAGCCGCGCGTCGTCGCGGATTGCGGCGACCGGTCCCAGGAAATCTCCGCAGCCACGTTGTTATCGATCATCTCCTTGCTGCGGTGAAAACGCGTGTCAACGCAGAAGCCGCCGGCGCCGGTGCCATCCATGAAGCCGAACCGGTGGCTTGACCGGCCGCGAATGCCAGCCGTGGACGGCTTCATGTAGATATCGCAGTCAAAGAAGGATCTGCCTCCCGAGAAATTGGAGCCGTAGAACTCCAGCGTGCAGCCGATGTAAACGCTGTTGCCGCCGGCGTGGCCGCTGCTTTCGATATGGCAGTTGAGGTACGTCCTGGCAAAGGGCAGCAGGTTCAGACGGCTGACAAAGCCGCTGTTGATGGCCAGGCCATCGCCGCCGTTGTAGGAAAAGAGCTGCGCCTGCGTGATGGCTTCCGTGCGCTTGGGACGGTTCAGCGACGGATCCAGCGGAAACTTCAGGTCCACGTTGCAGTAGTTGCCGAACGTGACGTTTTCGGATTTCAAACCGGTGCCCTGAATCCTAAACATCGTAAAGTTGCCCACGGCGCCCTGGGTTTGGCCGCGGTTGACGGCGAAGACGACGTTTTCCCTCGAGGTGTTCAAACCGTAAAAGTAGAGATGGTTGCAGGCAATGCTCATGCCAACGGGCGCCCCGCCAGCGCCGCCGCCGCGAATCGCGGGATCGTCGGGGTTATCAACCCAGTAGACTCCGGGTGCGGTGAGCAGCAGCATGGGCTTGGCAGCAGTGCCGTTCTTCATCGCCGCTACGGCGTCCTTGAGGTTATTGAACGCGTGGGAATTCCCAGCGAGCTTTGCCTTCTCTAGTCGGGAGTCGAGGAATATCGTGTTTTGGTCGAGCGTAAAAGTCTTGCCATTCCATTGAACCGTTTTGCCGTCAAATGCAACGGGCTGCTTCTGGTCCAAGGCCTTGTAGCCCACGTAATCCGCGGCGCGCGCCTTGGAGTGCATCGCGGCAAACAGGCTGACAGCCAGAACGATAGCAAAGGCCTTGCGTAAAGTTGTCTTCATGGGTTGCCAGACCTCCGAGAAGGGTAAATGGGTACCCGGTGACAGGCTGCTGAAGGACACTGCGGTTTCGAGTGAGAAGCAGGGGTTAATCCAAGGCAGTATACCCAGTTGGAACTGTTCGTCAAATCGGGGCAATGGGATTTGAACTTCTCCTGCCGGAACGTTGATCCAGACCTCCACCTTGTCTGGACTTCCACGCCAAGTAACCGAGCCTGCGAGCTCGCTTTTTCCTAAGACTACATCCACAGTTCAGCACTCGCGACGCTTTTGATGGGACAATACCGATTATCCATTTAGGGCAATTCTGATGAAGCGACAAATTCCAGGGATTTCTTGCCTCGTGCTGATGTTCGCGCTGCCGATCTTGGCCGCACAAACCAGCACCGACAAGGGTGACAAAAAGGCGAAGCAAGAGTATGCACCGGTCGACAAATTAGTCCCCGATATTGAGGGAGAGGACACCGACGGCAAAGCATTCAAGCTCAGCGATTATCGCGGCAAGGTTGTGCTGCTCGACTTTTGGGGGAACTGGTGACCGGACTGCCGGGCGATGTACGCCCACGAGCGGTCGCTCGTCAAGAGAATGCAAGACAGGCCGTTTGCCTTGATCGGTGTCAACAGCGATAAAGACAAGGCCGTTTTAATAAAGGCCATGGAGAAGGAGAAAATCACCTGGCGCTCCTTCTGGGACGGTGGCAGCACCAAGGGACCGATTTCCACAAAATGGCAAGTCAGGGCCTGGCCTACGCTGTACATCATCGATCACAAGGGCGTCGTCCGCGTGAGTTATGCGCTGGGACACTCTCCCGGACAAGACGTTTTGGACGAGTGGATTGACCGGCTGGTGAAAGAGGCGGAAGAAAAGAAGTGATTAAGATTGACTTCGCGGCCCGCGCCATTGTCGCAGTACCGGCCGCGTGAAGTATATATCGCATTTCTTCGAGGGCCACGAAAAAGCCTCATCCGACGATGAGTTGCTTTCTCGTGGCCCAATTCTTTGGTGCAAACGCATGGCTCTCCGCGCGGCACGCCAGAGAAGAAGACCTCGCCGCAGCTTCACAATTCCGCGGCACGCCATCGATTCCGCGAATTCGGCAGAAAAAGCCCTGATTCATGATTGACAACAATAGTTGTCAAGGCTACCATCTCCCCATGCTCGACATCCAAGTCATCAATGATCCGGCAGTGGCGACGGTCGCCTTGGAGCCGATGCGGAGTCGACTCCTCTCCGAGCTAGTCGCGCCCGCCTCAGCGGCGACGTTGGCCACGCGGGTCGGTTTGGCTCGGCAGAAGGTCAACTACCATCTGCACGCGCTGGAGGCGCACGGGCTGGTGCGGCTGGCAAAGGAACGCAAGTGGGGCGGGCTGACGGAACGCCTGCTCGTGGCGACGGCCTCGTCCTACGTCGTGTCGCCGACCGCCATGGGCCCGGTCGCCGTCGATCCGAACCGGGAAGTCGATCGTCTGTCCGCGAGTTATCTCATCGCCCTGGGCGCTCGCGTCATCCGCGAAGTGGGCGACCTTGTCTGCCGTGCGACTGAGACCGGCAAACGCCTGGCGACCCTGGCGGTGGATACCGAGATTCGCTTCCGGTCGGCGACGGACCGCGCGGCTTTCAGCAACGAGCTCGCCGAGGCCATCACGAAACTCATTGCGAAATATCACGATGAATCCGCCCCCGGCGGCCGCGCGCATCGACTTGTGGTCGTGGCGCACCCATTGCCGCAGAAATCCGAACAGAAGGAGCCATCGTGAGCGTGAAGAAAGAAGCCTCCGGACGCCGTTCCGTCCAGGTTGAAGTCGAGATTCCCGGCGGCACCCAGTCTGCGGTGGCGCGACGATCGGCAGAAGCCCAGGTACGTACGCTTATCGACAAGTTTGCGCCCGAACACCTACGGCTCATAAGCGCGATGCGACGGCGGCTGCGAAAGCGCCTGCCCACCGCCCATGAGGTGGTGTATGAATATCTCAACTTAGGTGCCGTGGTAATCAGCTTTTCACCGAACGAGCGTGGGTTCGAGGGCGTTCTGGCAATCCGCGCGGATGCGAACGGCGTTAAGCTGTACTTCAATCGTGGCAAGGAATTGCCGGATCCTGAGAAATTGTTGCAGGGGGCCAGCCAGACGCGCTGGATTCATGTGGAGGGCGCGTCCACACTCGCTCGTCCGGAGGTCGCGCGGCTGATCGAGGAGGCCATCGCTCGCAATCGCGTGCCGTTCGAGCACGCAGGCCGCGGGTCGGTGGTCCTTCGTTCGGAGTCGGCCAAGAAGAGGAAGCGGCGGCGCCCCCGACTAACTAACATGCAGTTGCACCTGACAAGGCCGCGGGCGCCGCCTGGTGGTAATGGCGCATCCTCTGCAGCAGAAATCAGGAAGAACAATGGTCGTGACCACTCGATGCCATGTTTGCGGTTTTGACGTGGGAGAGCCACCCTGGGGCGATAGCGGGCGTGACCCTACATGGAACATCTGCCCATGCTGTGGCTGTGAATTTGGATATGAAGATTGTCGGGCAAGTGGTGTGCTGCGGCTGCGTGAGATGTGGGTCGAGAGCGGCGGAAAATGGCGGTGGCCGAAGGACAAGCCACTAGCATGGAGTTTTGAGGAGCAATTCAAACAAATACCACCTGACCTTCCTCCAGGCATCGACAGAGACATTGATGGCATCTAAAGGGACTGACGTGGCACGTTCGGGTGGCGAGGTAGTCCATGTTCAAAAAAGGTGATTTCGTCATTATCAACAAACAAATTGGCGTCGTCGTGACGACTGGAAAGGAATTGCCTGGTGACTCCGACGACCATACTGGAGTATGGTTTGGGACATATGAAAATGGTGTTCCCGAAGTCTGGACCATCCCGACCGAATACCTCGAAAAAGGCCTGGAGCCAGTCTTGTACCACTGACCATTTCAGGGAAGAGGAATAATGCCCAGAAATGAAACGCCGTTCATGCCGTAAAGGGATGGCGTCGCGCACCTTTTGCCGCAGAAATCCGATCCCACGGACCCATCATGAGCGTAAAGAAAGAACCCTCCGGACGCCGTTCCATCCAGGTCGAAGTCGAGGTCCCCGGCACGCCGGAGGAAGTCTGGCAAGCGATCGCCACGGGGCCGGGCATCTCGGCCTGGTTCACGCCGGCTATGTTCGAGGAGCAGGGCGGGAAGCCCGTCGCGGTGACGTTGAACTTCGGCCCGGGCATGGAGTCCCGCTCCGTGGTGACGGCCTGGGATCCGCCGCGGAAGTTCGCCAAGGAGGCCGCCGGTTGGTTCCCGGGTTCGCCGCCGATCGCGACCGAGTGGAGCGTCGAAGCGCGGGCGGGCGGCGTCTGCGTAGTCCGTGTGGTGCAAAGCCTGTTCGCCAGCACGGACGACTGGGACCAACAACTGATCGGATCTGAATCGGGCTGGCCCGGCGCCTTCCGCATCCTGCGGCTCTACCTCACGCACTTCCGCTGCCAGCGCTCCGCGTTCATGCAGTTCATGGCGCCCGTCGCGGGAACCGTAGCGGAGGCCTGGGCGACGATGACCGCGGCACTGGGGCTGATCGGCGTGAGCGCCGGGCAGCGTTGGGCCGTGCCAGCGGGCGTCCCGGCGCTAGGCGGCATGGTGGAGCAAGTCGGCCAGAGTCCGCCCGGCGCTCTGCTGCGGCTCGTCCAGCCGGGGCCTGGCGTCGCCGCCCTTTTTATCATTAGCTGGGGCGACTCGGTCATGGCGACGTTCAGCTTCTATCTCTATGGCGATCAGGCGGCCGCAATCGCCGCCCGCGAGACGCCGCTGTGGCAGGCGTGGATTCAAAAACGCTTCCCGATGCCGACGGAGCCGAACAAGAGCGAGTGAGAGCGTCGTCAGGGGGATGCATTCCCGTCGGGTCCGGTTCCGGCTTTGGTTCGGACTCCGCATACCTTTTGGCCACCAGCACTAATTTGCTCTGGCCTGCCGTGGCCGGCTCCTCGAACTGATGGCTTTATGAATTTCAGATTATTTTTGACCGCCAGACCCATCCCGCGCAAAGAATGCCTCGACGCTTGCCAAATCCATTTCTTCGGTGATCGAGCCGTCATTCATGCCGGTCATCATTTGGCGGTGGCGTGCGATGCGCTTTAAGTACGCTGAGTAGTCGCCGTACAATGTGGCCGCGGGAGTCGCGTCGGCCCCTTGCATCAGCAAGGCCAGGTCGTAAATACTTGTCGGCATGATGTCGGTCAATGCCTCGCCCAGAGCCGTGGCTGGATGGTCAAACTCCGGCGCACACAACGTCCGGCTCGCCGCTTCCAAGTCACCGAACACGTGCTCGACCACACTCCCTGTAAAGTCGTTGTCGGGCATAAGCACCGATGCTTGCCGAATATCATGCGTGGGCTGCATGGCAGCGAGGTCTGGTATTGCATTGAATTGGATAACCGCTTGCGGAGTGGTCATCGCAATAACCAGATACTCCGACGACGACACGAGCACGTGACCGTCCACTCCATCGTCTAAACTGCTATCCGTCACCGCCGGATGCAAAATGTAAGGCCCTGCCGCATCCGATGCCGTTGTCACGAATTGACGCTGCCCTGTCGGGTTCACCGCACGCACCAGATTGATGCCGCTCGCGCCTGACGGCGCGCCGGGCAATACGTGCAGCGTCAACGTCACCAGGCTGCCGCCACTGGCGCTCACGATTGGCGTTGGGCTGAACAGATCGATGCCGATCTCGCCCGTCTGGGCGTTGACTACCGCTTGCAATTTCCAGCCGCTGCCTGATGCCGGCACTGTTCCCAAATGCACGTCTTGCGCCGACACCGTGAACACCGCCGGATCGTAGCGCAGCGCCAGGATCGCTTCCATCAAGCCCGTGCTGCCTTCGGGTCGCGCTGTGTCCAGATGCACCGGCACCACCACCGTTTCTCCGGGCGCCGCTTGCAAATCCGTTGGCAAACTCAAGGTTGGATCGGGGCCGGTCGGAACGATCGTCAAGCTCGTCGGGATGGGCGGCAACTGTCCAACTGTGATTCCCGCCAGCGTGCGGTTGATCAAGGTGACGTCGGAGGAATCGGTGAAACTGTTGCCGTTCAAGTCGCCCACGATGGCCGGATCGGCCAAACGGTAGGCGGCGAAGCCGCTGTCAAAAATCGTCGCCACTCGAGATGTCAAGGCAGCGTCCAGCGGACTGAGCGAGCCGTCGCCGGACACATCGCCGGGGTAGGCCGCAACGTGGACGCCATCGTCGTTGATGGCCGTCGTTGTGCTGCCGTTGAGAATAATGTTGCTCAGGTGCAGCAACTCCTTGGCCTTGTAACTGGTGGCGGCGCTGTCGGGCACCTGAGCGACGATCTGGCCCAGGGTCACGTTGCCGTTGAGTGCCGTGTTGCTGTGGAACGAGAAATTGGCCACGCCGGCTGAAGGAGTGTCAACCAGCGTGAACGTGCCGGAGGTGTTGCTCAGCGTGCTGGTGATGTTCAATAGCGCCGGGTTGTAGTTCAGTTTGAAAGTCACATCGGTGACGCCGGCGGCGTTGGTCAGAGTGATCGGGATGCCGCTGCCGCTTGATTGCGGCACCTTGATGTTGACGGCCCCGTTGGGACCGCGCGCGAAATCGGGGATACTCAGCACCGGCAGCGAGGCCGCGCCGACCGTGAACGTGGTCAGGTAGTTGTCGCCGCTGACGCCGTCGCCGTTGCCGTCGAGCAAACCGCCGTCGGCGTCTTTGAAACCATTGGCGGCGCTGCGGAAAGTCACGGTGTAATTGCCAGCGGCCAACACGCCGGCGAACAGCCCCGTGGTGCCGACACCGGTTTTGATAAAGGTGAATGACGTATTGGACGGATCGAGCAGCAGTGAGCCGCGCACCAATCCGGACGGTCCAATCACGGTCACGTCGGCGGCACCGTACGTGCCGACGCCGTCGTAAAGATTGACCACGGACGGATCGAACGGTTTGTTGAAGCTCGCGACAAAACCCAGCGGCGTCGGCGTCAGCGCGCTGACCATCAAGCCGCGCGTGGCGATCAGGCTACTGGCGCCGGTGATGCTGGTGGTGACAGTGTCGGTGCCAATGAGCAATTGGCTGCCGACCGTGCGCAGCGTGGCGGAAAACACGCCGGCGCCGCTGGTCAGCGTGGCGTCGGCCGGAACGGTGGCGGCGCCGTCGTTGCTCATGAAATGAACCACGCCAGTGTAACCGGTCAACACATTGTTGTTAGGATCCAGGGCCGTGACGCTGAAATTGAAAGCCACGCCTGTGGCGGCCGTGGCCGGCACCGTGAACCCGAAATGATTGACCGCCGCCGGGCTAACCACAATGGCGCCGGTCGTGCCGCTCAGAGCGCTGTTGACTTTGTCAATCGCCGTCAGACTTTGGTTGCCGGCCGTCTTGAGGATGGTGGCGAAGAAGCCGAGGCCGTTGTTCAAAGTAACGTCCGCTGGCAGCCAGGCCTTGGCGTCACTGCTGCTGAAATGGACGGTGCCGGCGTAGCCGGTGGTGGTGACGCCAAACTGGTCCTGGGCAGTGACCGAGATGACGAAAGCATCGCCAGCCGTGGTGGCGGTGGGCACGCTGATGACAAAGTGCGTGGCCGCCGGGCTGATGTTGTTGCTTGTGCCTGTGATCAAAGTCGCGGCCGTGTCGGTGGCGGTCAGCGTTTGGCTGCCGCTGGACTTGAGCGTGGCGCTCAAAGCGCCGACGCCGCCGCTCAAAACCGTATCGGCTGGCAGTGACGCCAGGCTGTCACTGCTGGTGAAGTGGACCGTGCCGCTGTAACCGGCGGCGGTGTTGTTGAATTGGTCCTTGGCGATAATCGAGAAATTGAAGGCGCTGCCGAAGGTGACGCTGGCCGGCGCTGTCACGGTGAAATGCGTGGCTGCCGCAGCGCTGACGGCGATGCCGCCGCTGACGCCGCTTATGCCGTTCACCGTGTCGGTCGCCGTGATTGTGCGCGTGCCGACCGTCTTCAAGGTCGCATCGAACGTGCCCACGCCGCCGCTCAAGGTTGCATCGGCCGGCAGTGACACCTGGCTGTCACTGCTGGTGAAGTGGACCGTGCC
>DASRAT010000349.1:0-3639 GCA_035638015.1 Gemmataceae bacterium
GCTGAACACGACGCTTTGACCCTCGTTCACGGGCATCGTTTTCCCGCCGGCCGACATGCCGGTCAACACCCAGTTGCCCTGCAGGCTTTCCTTGTCGGTCTTGCTGTCGCAACCCACCAGCCCGGCAACAAGCAGCAGCGCCGCCGCAAACAACCTCCCTGTTTTTCGCATGACCATCTCCTGACAAAAGAACACAATTCACCATTCCACGCGCATGGCCCAGCTCTGCATTTGACGCAGGAGTGCTTCCTGCGTCAAGTTGAATTGCAACGGCGTCACCGTGACACAGCTCTCGGCCAGCGCCGTCACATCCGTGTCCGGATGCGGCTCCGGGCAACGAAAATCGGGCTTGTTCCAAAAATAAACCCGGCCGCGCGGATCGACACGGCGGTCGTAGCTCTCCACATAAGGCGCGATGTTTTGCGGCACCACGCGGATGCCGCGGATCGGCCCCTTGTCAAAGCTCGGGATGTTGACGTTGAACAGCGAACCGGGCGGCGGCTTGTTGCCCAGGATCTGAGCAATGACCTTGGCCGCCACGGCGGCGGCACGCGGAAAATCGAGCGGCTTGGGTTTGGTGTATTCCAGCGACACCGCTATGCTGGTGCACTGGAAAAAAGCGCCTTCAATGGCCGCGGCGACAGTGCCGGAATAAAGGACATTAATCCCCGCATTCGAGCCGGCGTTGAGGCCGCTGACAACCAGGTCGGGCCGCTGCGGCAACAGCTCCATGATTGCCAGCTTGACACAATCCGCGGGCCGCCCTTCCACCGCCCAGCCCATGGGCTTTTGCTCTTCGTCCACCACTTCTTGCACCAGCAGCGGCGTCAGCAAAGTAATCGAATGCCCCACAGCGCTCTGCTCGCCGGCAGGAGCGACGACGGTGACATCGCCGTGTTTCTTAAGTTCGGCCCGCATGGCCCGCAGGCCAGGGGCGTAGACGCCGTCGTCGTTGGTCAACAGGATTCGCACTCCGTGGCTCCTCTTATGATTTTCCGTGTTTTCAGTGCTACTAACGTTCAAAATCTTTGCGCCTTGCGCAAAATCCGTGGGACGGCCTTCCCAGACCGTCCAAGTCGCTAGGACGGCCTGGGAAGGCCGTCCCACATGGCTTTACCTTTTTTATCCGTGTCATCCGTGCGATCCGTGGTTAACATTTTTGCGCATCGACCGCGCCAAGTGTTCCGTCATTCCAAATCACTCCCCATCGACGTGTGGCAACTGCTCCGCCGCCATCTTCTTCTTTCTTAGCAGATGATGATAATGCTGCGCAAACCGATGTGCCTCGTCGCGCACATACTGCAGCAGCCTCAGCGCCGCCGCATGGCGGCTCAACCGCAATGGTTCCGCATCACCCGGCCGATAAATCTCTTCCTCTTGCTTCGCCAATGACAGCAACGCCGGCGGCTCGACACCCAGCATCCGAAACGCTTCCAACGCCGCATTGAGCTGACCCTTGCCGCCGTCGATCAGCAAGACATCAGGCCACGGGTGCTCATCCGCTTCCAGGTTTCTACGCCGGCGGCTCGAATAATTGCGAAAACGTCGTGACACCACCTCGCGGATCGATGCAAAGTCATCATTGCCAGCCACGGTTTTGATGCGATAACGCCGGTAGCCGGGCTTGAACGGCAACCCATCAATGAACGACACGAGCGACGCCACTTTTTCATCGCCACTCAGATGGGCGACGTCAATTCCCTCGATGGTCCGCGGCGTCTGGGGCAATCCCAGAATCTTGCGCAGCCCCACCATCCCTTTCTTCGGTTCGATCTGAAAAACCTCGGGCTGCACGTCCTTGTCAACGTCGCCGCGCAAGCTGAGTTTTTGCAGAGCGTCAATCTCGTCGCGCAGCTTGGCCGCCCGCTCATACATCAGCGCGGCACTGGCTTCCTGCATCTCCTTTTCCATCTCAGCAATCAATTTGCTTTTCTTGCCCGACAGCACCAGCCGCAGCGACCGAATCTGCTTGCGATAAGCTTCCTTGGTCACACGAAAATTGCACGGGGCCGTGCACTGGCGGATGCTGTGCAAGATGCACGGCCGAAACCAGCGCCATTGCACTTCGCTGGTCTTGATGTCCAGCGAGCAGGTGCGAAACTGAAAAATGCGCTGCAGCACCTGAATGGCGGCCCGCAAGCTCTTGGCACTGGTGAACGGCCCATAAAGCTTGACGCCGCGCCGCCGCGGCGTGCGCGTGAATTCGACGCGCGGAAATTCCTCACGGATGCGAATCTGCAAATACGGAAACGACTTGCCGTCTTTCAAACCCATGTTGAAGCGCGGCTGCAAATCCTTGACCAGCCGGGCCTCCATCAACAGCGCGTCCACTTCAGTGTCCGCCGGCAGAAAGTCAATATCGGCGATCAGCTTGACCATGTCCGCCGTGCGTGGCTCCTCGGCGGCCGCCTTGGTGAAATAGTGGCTGGCGCGATTGCGAAGATTCTTGGCTTTGCCGACGTATAGCGCGCGGCCCTGGGCGTCCTTCATCAGGTAAACGCCGGGTGTCGTGGGAAACTCTTTTACTTTGTCGCATGGGGCCATGTCTGCCATCATAGCGTGGGCCGTGTTTTTTCGCAGCAGCGCTTTGGTTCTCCTTGACGGCGGAACTCTTCCTGCTCAGAATAGAGCCAGCCTTGGCGAAGCTCTCAAGAGCGTAGGCTGATGTTTCGTCAGCCGGGTCGCGCTGCGGCCTGAAAGACTCATTCGCCCGTAGCGAGCAACTGCGTTGCCGCTACGGAGCAAGGCTCTGGGCGCGGTTTCCGCGCCCAGTTTTTTCATCGGCATTTACATGATTTGGCTGGGACTCTTTTGTGTTCTGCCGGTGCTGCTCATTATTTTTGTGGGCGATATCTTCACCGCCTACGAGAAGTTTCGCGGAATCACCAACAATCGTCCGTGGCGATGGTTCAAGGCCCGACGTGGTTGGGGTATGAATGTAGAGGAGTTGGCCCGCCGGCTCGGCATGAACGTCGACGAACTGCAAAACCTGGAGCCGCGTTACACCGAAACATTTATCCCCAAAAAGCGTGGCGGCACACGTCGCCTTTTGGTTCCTCAACGCGATTTGAATGCTGCCCAACGACGGATCTTGCATAGACTCCTGGGCCGTCTGCGCGCGCACCCAGCGTGCACCGGATTTGAGAAAGGAAAATCAATCGTTCACAATGCCATTCCTCATGTTGGCCGCCGGGTTGTAATCAAGATGGACATTGTCGATTTCTTTCCGACAACCCAAGCCAAACGCATTGAATGGTATTTTCGCCGGATCGGCTGGAACGCTGCAACTGCGGCGCTGCTCACCCGTTTGTGCACTCACGAGGGAGCCTTGCCGCAAGGCGCTCCAACCAGCCCGCGGCTTGCCAACCTGGTCAATTACATGGTCGACTCGCGCATCGACAGGTTTGTCCGGCGCCGCAAAGGTTCCTACACGCGTTACGCTGATGACATCACCATCAGTTTCCCCAAGGATTATCCCAGACGCGTGCGGGGCGCCATCCAGGTGGTGCGGCGAGCGGTCAAGAGATTTGGCTATAGAATTCACACGCGCGGCAAATTGCGAGTCCTCCGACCCCATCAACGTCAAGTTGTCACGGGGCTTGTCGTCAACGCGAAAGTGCAATTGCCTCGCAAACAACG
>DASRAT010000350.1:0-5048 GCA_035638015.1 Gemmataceae bacterium
CTCTGTGCTTCCTCACCTCTACCAGCAAAGTCGCCACCACAGATGGCTTGCAGTGCCTTCAAATCGAACAGCCACATATCGGCTGCGTTTCCTCCCGTCCGCATTCGCAGTTTTGTTGGAGACGAGAGTGATGGACGTGGAACCAAACCATCGCTTCAGCTCAAAGTGGTTGCTTCTTCCGTGACCCGGAGCGCCGAATCAAAAGGGCCAGTACCTCCACTTACTACTGGTTGGCGCTCTGCGTCTCGATTAGTAGCCGAGCGTGGAGGAAGCTACGCGGTGTTGCGAAGGAAACTGGAAATGCTTCGCCAGGTGTTAGCGGAGGACATAATTAACTCGCTAGCATGTACGGCAGACCAAGCGATGCACTTGGTTGACGACCATTTGCTCGGTGTTCGTCAGGGCAAAACGGCCTTGCCTGCCTTGAGTGCTAGTCCCGAAGCTGTCCGCATCATCGATCAAGGATTTGTCTGTAAAACTGCCATTCCCATCAAGCCCGTCGGCTGGTTCTCTGCAAGGGAGCTTCAAAGGACAGTCAATGCCAGCGACACGCATATTCGGTCCATTCTCCTCCAGCTCCGCGCCGCTCTTGTTCAAGATGTGCAGCAATCGCTTGCATGCTCCAACCACAGGGCCGAGGAACTCGTAAGTGATTTCCTAATTGGCCTGAAAAAGCCATCCGGCCCAGGCGCAGTTGGAGTGCACGCGAGTCCGGATGCTCTGCGTCTGTTCGATGAGCTCTCGAGGAACGATCCTGCATTTTCGCCGATCAAGCCTGAAGGTTGGCTGACGGCCTATCAACTCAAAAAAGATTTCATTGGCAATGTCGTAACGCTGCGCAGCAAATTGTTACAACTCCGCTCCATGTTTGTCGACGAGGTTCAGCTAACTTTGGAATGCTCCAGAGCCGACGCCTTTGAGATTGTAGATCATCAATTGATTGGCAATAGGACTGCGGGCGGACGACCTGGTTTGGCAGCCAGCCCCGATGCGGTGCGAGCCGCAGAGGAAAACGGTGTATTCCGACATCGCTGAATCAGTCCATCACCAGAATGAAATGCCAGGCAATGTGCTTAAGTGGAGTTATTGGAGCAAGCGCTTGAATTCTCGAACTTTTTTCCTTGACGGGCTGTCGCGGGCGTGCTTACCATAAACTGAGTTTGGTCTGCGTTGATTGGGGCGTCGCAAATTGCCCCAACCACCACGCACGCGGGCCAAGCTGTCGTCGATGACCAAGTTTCGTTTTTTTTGAAGGTGCCCTATGCTGCATCGCATTCCTATTTGTTGCGGCTGTCCGCAATTCCGCCGTGTCTCTCCTTTACTTACGCCAACTGCTCATGGCGTCCTCAAACAACCTGGTACATTTGCGCAAGGCTTGCGTGAAATCCGCGTCAAGGGATTTGCTTACCGTGGCGAGAAACAAACATACGTTGAGTATGTTCGCCAGCTGGCAATGCAAGAACTAGCCTTGCTGCCCGAACCAAAAAGGGCGACTGAATTGAGAGGTTTGGTCGCCGATTGTGACCGCGAGTTGGCTGCCTTGGAGGCCAGCTGGCGGATTGCTCATTGTCCTGCTGCAAGCTGGCCAGCTAATGGCCGCTTCAACCCGCATCATTCGGGTTGAAGCATACGGGGTGGGCCCGGTCGCATCCAGGCCCACCCACGTCGTCAATGACCCTTCGTCTTTCAACGGAAGGTGTCATTTCGGTTGTTCATGCCGCTTCGCGTGGGAGCGGCATGTTTTCTCACAGTGCGCCAATGGGATGATGGCCACACTACAATTATACACACCTCCGCGACATCCGCGATGGGTGTTTCGCCATCCCAAAGCGTTATCGTGCGAGCAACGCCGCATGGCAAGAAAAAAACGCAAAAACTCTGGAATCGGATTGTTCAGACTCCAGGGCAGTGTCCTAGACGGAGATTTCGCCCAATCGGTCCGTACGCATTCCTTAAAGGAGAAGGATCCAATGGCTGCCCGATCGCTTAAACTCACACCTGCTGTCAAGACCCATGGAAGTGCTGACTGCGATGGTGGAATAATTCCCCCCACCTCGCATGTGGCTTATCCGAATGTGGACCCTGACACGGTTGCTCGATATGCGGAGATCAATCAAAAGCTTGTCAAGGCTTGTCGCGATGGCAACAAGGAATTGTTTCTGAACGTATTGCACGAAAACTGCAACGAGGCCATTGCCAGAAGAATCAAATACTGGACAGGCCGGACGCTTGCACCCGACGTTTTGGTTGACCTTTACCACGAAGTCCTTGTATCCCTGCTAAAGGGATTCCCCGACAGAGTTGGTGGAGATACCCCACTGCGATTCGCCTTTTGGGTTGCAAAGTGCCGCAGTGTTGATTTCTGTCGTCGTCAAAAACTTGACCGGAAGGCAAAAAAAGCACTTACATTGGCATTTGTCTTGCTTCACGCTCAACAACAGCGGCACGTGCGGCCCATCGACGAACCTCTCGTCGAAGAAGAACTCAGAGCCAGTTTGAAGGAAATCGCAGCAGATCTTCCTGATTTGCAGCAAGTTTTGTTTGACGGTTACATGAAAATTGTGGATATTAATGACGAACACGCTTTCCTTCGGCGACTGACGGAAATCGCGACCCGCCATTGCGGGCGACCAATGAGCACCGATGTCGTTCGACGCACGCTTGACTCGCTACGGGACAACATTTGCAAAAAACTGCAAAAACTCGGTTGGCAACACGGAGGTCATTCCACAGATGGCACGCCAAGACCGGATTCATAGGAACCACTCTAACGGGCTCCTTGATTTTCCATTGCTCCGGCGACTCCTTGAAGGAAAACTGTCAGCTCACCTTTCGACGGGTCCTTTTGATCCGTCCGAGGGTGGCGCTGGCGAAGTTCCTCCGGAGGATGTGCCGGACAATGAACTGCCGCCACTTAGCAATGAGGAACACGAAAAACTTCGAACTCTTCCAGAATGGGTTCGTTCTCAAGCAGCCCCTGCAGGCGTCAATGCCAGCTTGAAAAGGCCAAACGTTTGATACTGACAAGCGTACGATAGCGCATTGGCGGGCATGCAAGCGATGTGCTTGCCTGCTGGCAAATAGTCTTCTGGAATCGCTTTATTGCTATCCGCGAACAGCTGCCGCAGTTTCTCGCGATCTCGCATGTAACCCCTAAGTCTGCTGAACGCAACAAGAATGCCTATCGTTTGCGTTCTTCTTTTGCCCTTCCCAAGGCGTGTCACTCGTGAAGCCCGCCAGTCATTGACCTCCCCGTCTGCTTGCCATCGCGCGTCGCTAACCTGAAGTTGGGGATTGCCTTCATGGTAATCCGGTTTTTAGCGTGTAGCCATGGACATGGTCTGCCTCCTGCTTTTCGCTGTGTCCCCTTCGTGGCCTTTACTTCCGCGAGCCTACAGCCGCGGCCGTCCGCCGCAACCAGAGAAACGGCTTTCACAAAACAGGTTTTTCCCAAGGAGTGAAGCTTCCGTTTCTCAGGTTGCAGCGGACACGGAGCCGCAGGGTGCGGCTCGTGGGCATAAAGCCCGGCCTGGCGGCTGTTTGGTCGCTCCCGTAAGGCCCCGATGAGCGGGGCTTAAACGCAAAGTAGGAGACTGACCATGTCCATCACCGCACGCCTTGAAAGCAACAGCGCCATGCTCGGCCTCATGGCCGGATTCGACGCCTTCGAAGGGATCTGCGACCCCGCCTTCGACAATGACTACGAGGAGCTGGAACGGCAATTTGCCGAACTTCGCCTCAACGTCGCCAGCGACTTGAACTAAGGGAGACGGCCATGCATCACCTCATGTTCGTTACCTTGTCGCTGGAAAACGGCACGTCGGAGGCGGCGCGCGATGCCGTCTACGACCAGCTCATGGACGACCCCACCTTCTGCGGCGACGGCGGCCGTTTTTGCTCGATGATGTGCGACTGGTTCGTCATCGGCGGCCGCTGGAGCGGCTTCTTAAGCGAAGCCTTGCTTGGCGACGCTTACCAGGACGCCCTTAAGCAGGAATTCCCCGAATTCGCCAAGGCCTATTATCCGGCCGACCTCCCGGCACGCCACAAGGACGGCCTGGACAAGCTCTGGCAACGCCTGGGCGGCACCGGCGCCAATCCCCTCACCCGCAGTTCCTACGATCATTACGGCGCTGCGGATGACGCCATGTTAGTCAGCCAGCCCCTTTACGACCGTTTCCTCAAACCTGTTGCCGGGCATGCCCAAAGCCTAGATGGGAGTTCCTTTGGTGATTTCGTTGACCTGGATTATGACGACGTGGATGAGGCCTTCATCGGCCGCAAATGGCTGGTCGTGGTCGATTACCACAACTGAAAGGCATGATGCCATGTCTCATCAAAATGCTTGGCACCGGCGGCTGATGGTGCTATTCTCGAAGCAACGGAGCGAGTATGACCATCCACCTTCCTGAAGACTTGGAACGCTACATCGCGCATGCGGTACTCAGCGGCCAATTCGCGTCAGAGCAAGACGCCATTACCGAAGCCGTGCGGCTGCTTCGCGAACGCAAGCGGCAAACGTCCGCAGAAGCCAGGCCGCTCACCGAACCCCAACTGGAACGTCAACTGCTGGAATCGGGCTTCCTGGCAAGCGTTCCGTCGCGGTCGACCGCGACGGCCAAACGGCCGGTGTTCCAGCCCATTACTATCCAAGGCGAACCGCTATCGGAGACGGTGATCCGGGAACGTCGCTGACATGGTCGTGTTCTTTTTCGATACCAGCGCCATCATCAAACGCTACATCGATGAAACCGGAACTCCCTGGGTTCAAGCCGTAGCCGATTCCGCAGCCAATCAGATTTATTTGGCGGGAATTTCTGCTGTCGAGGTCACCTCCGCCCTGGCCCGCCGGCTGCCCGCCCGGAACATTTCGGCCACCGACGTAGCGGCTGTGCTGGCCCGGTTCCGTCAGGACCGCTCCCTCGACTACCGGATCATCGACACCACGCCCGCCATCTTGGCCGACGCTGAGCGCCTGGCAGAAGCGCATGCCTTGCGGGCCAACGATGCTATCCAACTTGCCTCGGCCGTTGGGTTGCGTGCCAAGA
>DASRAT010000351.1:0-4457 GCA_035638015.1 Gemmataceae bacterium
CTCCGGCAGGACCGCCGCGTGAAACACAGTGTTCTCTTCGCTGGTGAAGGCGTTGTATTGAGCGCCGATCTTGTCGAAGTCGCGATTGACATCAAGGGCGGTGCGATGCGGAGTGCCCTTGAAGACCATGTGCTCCAGAAAATGCGTGACGCCGCTCACGTCGGCGGCTTCATCGCGACTGCCGGTCTTGACGAAAAACCCAAGGGCCACCGAGCGGGCGGCGGGGTTGGTCTCGCCGATGAGGGTGAGCTGGTTGGGGAGGGTGGAGTGGTGGTATTGCATGGTTCTCGTGCCGCTTGCGGCTTAGCATTAGGGAAATCAGACGTTACAATGATTCACGGAGCAATCATATCAAAACAGGCCGGATGGGGAAAACTGGAGATTGCCGCCGAGCTTTGTTAGAATGCGCGCACAAGTTGCTTCAGGAGGCCATTTGCATGTGTGACATAACAGGATTAGCAAAATTGTCGCTCTCTGTTTCCTTGCAGGCTGCACTTGTTTGCGTATTTTCTTTGGTGCTGGCGGGGGCTGCGTATGCGGACCAAGACAAGGGAAAACCGCCCCCTGGCGATGAGCTGATCAAGGAGATTGACAATCACATCGCAGCCCTGCGAGATCCGCAAGCCGATGCGGAAAATGCAGTCCAAACGACGAGAGCGAAGTACTACTTGAAAAAAATCGGCAAGCCCGCGGTCGAACGGGTGCGGGAAAAGTGGCCCCAACTTGACGAACTCCACAAATGGCGGTTAATGGACTTCCGAAGTGAATTTGATTATGAAGCGTCGCTTGAGTTTGTACTGGCGTCGCTCGATTCAAAGCTGGCTGATGTCCGGCTCAACGCCATTGAATACCTTCGCCTTCACAAGGAGGCCAAGGGGCGGGCCAAGCTTCTCAAAATGCTGAATGTTGAAGTTCCGGAACAACATCGCTGGAGGATTGTAGACGCCCTTGGTTATATGGGCGACGACGCGGTTGCCACTGCTTTGATCGCTTTGCTTGAGAAGAATAGCTGGGCAGCCAAAGGGGACGGTTGGCAGTGGGAAGGATTTGCGGCTGGTGTTCCGACGTATCCAGATTGCCGCCACCGGATTGTCACAGTGCTTGGCCAAATTGATGCAAAAAAGGCCGCGCCAAGGCTGCTTGAGCTACTGAAAGAAAAAGGAAGCGGTAAAGCGAACTGGGGATACGAGATCATGCCCCTGCTGGCCAAGTGGGGTTACAAGGAAGCCATTCCAGAGCTCAAAGCGGTATTGGCTTCCAAAGAAGAGGATGCGCCGGTATTCTCGGCCGCCGTGTGTTTACTCGAACTCAAGGATCGCACGGGAATGCCGTTGTTGGAGGCCGAGCTTAAGAATCCGGCCGGCGCACATGAGTCTGTGTGCCAAGTGCTGGCCCAATTTGGCAGTGGCTTGGACCAGAACTTGGTTCCGTTGTTAGTGGGTTTGTTAGACGACAACGCCAATGACGAGCTTGTTATGGTTCGAAGCGTCGCTGCGTGCCGGGCATTGGCGAAAATCACCGGCATTCAACTGCGACCGGGGCAAACCGAAGCGGGGCTTGAAGATGTTCCCCTTTGGAAGGCTTGGTATGAGAAAAACAAGAAGTCCAAAGGCAAATGAGTACGTTGTTTCCTTGTGCCGACAACTCAATGCGGCAACCCACCCAACCACGTCATCTCCACCACCACATAAATCGACCTCAACGTCTCCAGTTCGCGCTGCCGGACCAACTCCTCTTGCCGCGTTGGGCCAAGGTTGCTGCCGTTCTGCGCTCCACCGCGCGGCGGGTTGGTGATCCAAATGACAATTTTCTTGCCGTTGCGGTCATAGAGATTGCCATCCGGCGCCAGGCGAGCGCCGATCTTTTGAAGTTTTTCGTCCATGTGCAGACTGGAACCAGCACAGAAGTGGTCGAGTTCGCTGCCGTCCAGGCGTTGGCCAACCGGTGATTCGGTGAAGTTCATGCCTGCCGCTTTCAGCGCCACGACCAACTCGGGCGTCACATAGCGCGGCGGGCCGGGTTTCTGGTCACTGGGGTCAATGGCATTGGGCTGGATAACCTCACAGCCTGCGCAAAGCAAAGCGACCAGCAAAAGGCAGCAAACTGGATAAGCACGCAACATGGTCCGCCTCCCTGAACAGATGGATGGCAGGGCGGACATGCCATAGCGTTTTGGGCGGACGCAGGTCAAGAGGCAGTTAATCCCATTTGCACTTTAAGGGCCCGCGGCTGAATCCAAATCTCCAAATCGCGTACCCCATCCTCCGGCCGTGCGAAGAATTCGCCATCGATGTGAACCGCCAGCGGCGCTGGCGAATGCAGCTTAATCCGCCGGCACCGGCCCAAACGCACCTTGGGATCATTCTTCGGCGGCCCCGCAATGGCCAAACGAGGCAGCAGTTTCAATACTTCCCACCGCGACAAACCATCCGCATGAACATAATCAAACAGCCCGTCATCTAGCAGCGCGTCAGGCGCCAAGACGAAACCGCCTTCGCGGCGGCCCAAGAGAATGCTGAGCATCAACGTCGGCACGATCGCGGTGGGCTGGTCATCGATGGTCACTTCCATTGGCGGGCAGGCGTGGTGATACCAGAGCGCTCGCAGCGTGGCCAGGCCGTAAAGGGCGAGGCCTTGCAGGCGTTTGATTTTGCGGGATTCCAGGGTTACCATGCCGTTGAAGCCCAGGCCCAGGCAGCAGACGAAATAGCGCTGGCGGCCCGTGGCATCGCGGACGACGCCGACATCGACGTCATCTCCTTCACGCTGTTTCAAGGCGTGCCACCATTGCAGGCTGTGGGCGTAATCGTTGGCGGAACCGATGGGTACGATGCCGAATGCGACGTTCGGATTGCGCGCGTTCAGTATGCCATTGGCGACTTCGTGGGCTGTGCCATCGCCGCCGGCGGCCACGACCACGGCAAAGCCCTCCGCGGCTGCTTTGCTGGCCAGTTCCTCGGCATGGCCGGGTTGCGTTGTCGGCCAAAATACGGCTTTGTCAGCCCATTGAGTTTGGAGTGTTGCCAGTCGCCGGGCGGCACGGCCGCGGCCCGATTGCGGGTTGAAGATCACACACATTTCCCGCGCCATGCTGCATCCTCGCACCGTGAACCTCGTCAACACCTGCCCCGTCTGACTAGATTACAACCTCGATTGCGTTATACTGCAACCGCTGCGTCCTTCCCAGCGAACTTGGCGAGCGACTCATGAAGTCCCAAGCGTTTCACGGCCTGTTGGTCCTCGACAAACCGGGCGGCATCACGTCGCGCACGGCAGTGAATCGCGTGCAACAGTGGTTTCCCAGCGGCACGCGCATCGGCCACACGGGAACGCTCGACCCGCTAGCGACAGGCGTGCTGGTGGTGTGCATCGGCACGGCCACGCGGCTGGCGGAATACGTGCAGGATATGTCGAAAACCTACCGGGCCGGCTTGCGGCTGGGGGCACGCAGCGACACGGATGATGCTGACGGATGTGTGACGCCGGCGGAGATCGAACAGATCCCCGACCTTGGCCAGGTGACAGCATCATTGCAGAGTTTTGTCGGCGAAATCGATCAGGTCCCGCCCAATTACTCAGCCGCCAGGGTGACGGGCCAGCGAGCTTACGCCCTCGCACGACGTGGGCAAACGGTCACGCTTCAGGCGCGGAAAATCACGATTTACGGAATCGACATACTTTCCTATGAGTTTCCTCAGCTGGAGATCGAAGTCCGCTGCGGCAAGGGAACGTATATCCGCTCGCTGGCGCGAGACCTGGGTGACAAGCTGGTGTGCGGGGCGTTGATCGAAACACTGCGGCGGACGCGCGTGGGGCCGTTCAAGACTGACGATGCGGTTGCGTATGACGCGGATGCTGCCAATGCGCAAGGCCGATTGCTGCCACTGGCGATGGCAGTGGCGGAGTTGCCCCGCATCGTGGTGGATTCAAAGGCGGCCAGCGACCTTGGTCATGGTCGTGCGGCCGCTCTCGGCGGCCCGTGCGATTTTACAAGCCCGGGGCAAATCCGCGCTGGTGCGGCCTTTACTTCGGGCGGCGAGTTAGTCGCGGTGGTGAGTTGGGATCAATCTCGCCAGGTCCTTGTGCCTGAAAAGGTGCTCCTGCCCTGCTGATTTTTCAATTCATGCGTTAATGATCCGGCATCGGTCGCGGTTAAGATTGACACACTGTCAATTTGGTGCTGCGAACCATGAAAATCGTCATTCCAGGCGGATCGGGTCAAGTAGGAACGGTCCTGGCACGTGCATTCCAACGAGACGGCCACGATGTCGTCGTCCTCAGCCGCCGACCAACGCCGGCGCCGTGGCGGGTCGTTGCGTGGGATGCGCAGAATCTTGGGGATTGGGCAGCTGAGTTCGAGGGGGCCGAGGCGATCATCAACTTGGCGGGTCGCAGTGTAAACTGCCGTTACAGTGCAAAAAACCGCCGCTCGATCCTGGAATCGCGCGTTAACTCCA
>DASRAT010000352.1:0-9389 GCA_035638015.1 Gemmataceae bacterium
CCAAAACGCGTCGTCGTATGAGCAGATATTCTTCGCGGCCATCTCCACGTTTGTTGGTCGGAGACAAAACCTCAATTGCTGTTACCAGTTGACCATGAGCGCTATCGCGAATTTCTACAGTCACGTGGGGAACCGCTTCGGGCATCACCGTTGCAATGCGAAGGGGCGCTACGGCGGTGCTTGCAGCCTCAGTTCCAGTTGCGCCAGTGCGGGGCACCACGCCAATGTCGGGATACAGTCCGCGCGTGGTGATGCCAATGTCCTCCGGAGTTTCGAGTACGAATCGTTCATTGGTCAGCGCAACGTATTTGGGCACAAGCAGTGGCGTGAGTTGCCGGGCGATTTCAGCGCAAAGTTGCGTGTGGACGCCCATCCAATGCGACCCTTCGAGATATGGGTCCATTCCGGGAAACGCCGATGGCATGAGGGCCTCCAACAAAACGGCATGGGCTCGCGTTTATTGTACCATGTCTTACTTGACACTGACATTTTCCTGGACAAAAACAAAAAGCCGGGCGACTTGCTCCTTTGTACAAGGAGCCAAGTCGCCCGGCTTGGTAGCACCATCGCATTACTGCGGCGTCATGGTCACCGTGAACGGCCCCCATTCGCCATTGCGGTAGGAGCTCACCACCACCCGGATGGTGCCCGATTGCGGCACGGTGATGGTCACCTTCGAGTTGCAGTTGACCGGCCAGTTGATGTCGTCGTTGGCGGCCAACACGTTGCCCGTGCCGTCTTCAACCATCAGCACGGAGTCGAAGAAGCCAGGCATGGCTTTGCCGTCCTTGGTGGCGCCGGTGCCGCTCTTGAGTTCGATGGTATAGCGAGCGCCAGGCGTAAGTTGAACTGTGTAGCGGACAACATCCTTGGCATTGGGCCCCTTCGACACCAGATCGCCGGTCTTGACGACCGTGGCCAACGTGGGGTTTTCGGCGGCATAGAAGCGGTCAGCATCGACTGCGAAATTGCCGGGCCGGTTGTTGTCGGCGACCACCGAGGCATTCTTGATTTCACCGCCGCGGCTGCCCTCGTTGATCTCCTTGGCGTAAGCATCTGCCGTTGTCTTATCCAGCCCTTCGTAAATCCGCTCCTTGACCCAGCGGGCGGGTTGCTGAGCGGCGGCCAAGCCAGCCATGCTCAGCATTAGAGCCATCACACCAAACAACGCCACCAATGACTTGTTGAAAGTATTCATCGCAAACTCCTGGTAATCTTTGGGTTAGGTTGGTAAGCCGAAGGTCACATGCCTTGGCTTTTCTCGTCTTCTGAGAGGGAATTGCCATTCGTGGCGGGGACCGGCCAATTATTCTTCCAAAACTGACGGCGAGGCCGCATTTCATCATCGGCCCCTCGCACGGAGGCAGAGAGAGGGGTGACCGGGTGGGCCATCGAGAAGAGGGTTGGGGAAGTTGTTGACGATTGGGGCGATCATATCATAGTCATCAGTCAATGCTCGATAACTCCCACCGTGGCAGGGGCCAGGCGTTGCTTATGACTGATTTCTCGTTTGCCGCCCCTGACCCCATAAGCCGCGAAGAGCAATCTGTCGCTCCGTACGCCATGCGCACCCGGCTTAGCCGTGGCCGTCGCCATGCCGAAGAACCGCATCCTTACCGCACACTTTACCAGCGCGACCGCGACCGGATTATTCACAGCACGGCGTTCCGGCGCCTGATGTATAAAACGCAGGTGTTGGTCGCGCAAACCAATGACCACCACCGCACGCGGCTGACCCACACCTTGGAAGTTGCCCAGATTAGCCGCACCATTGCCCGGCAACTCGGCCTCAACGAGGATTTGACCGAGGCCATTGCCCTGGCTCACGATCTGGGGCATCCGCCGTTTGGCCATGCTGGTGAGACGGCTTTGGACCAGTGCATGAAGGTGCACGGCGGCTTCGAACACAACCGGCACGGGCTGCGCATCCTGGAATTCTTGGAATACCGGTACCCCAATTTCCCCGGACTAAACCTGTCGCTGGAGGTGCTGGAAGCCCAGGCGTTGCACAGTAAACGCCGCGACGCCCCGGAGATACGTGAATTCGCCGCCCTCGGTCAGCCGCTGCTGGAAGCCCAGGTCGTGGATGCGGCCGATAGCCTGGCTTACAACGCTCACGACATTGACGACGCCCTCAGCATCGGCATCATTACCACGAGCGATTTAGAGGCAGTTCCCATGTGGCGTGAGGCCTGCGTGCGGGTGGCGAAAAAGCATGCTGGCATCGCCCCGCCTCATTTTCAGCCGGCCATGGTGCGCACGCTCATCGACTGGCAGGTGGGCGACCTTTTGGAGCATAGCCGGCAGCGCCTGCAAGCCGAGCGGATCAGCTGCATTGACGATGTCCGCAAGTCCACCAGCATCCTGGTTGGTTCCAGCCCTGCGGTTCGTCAACTCAAGGCGGAATTGGAGCAGTTTCTGCACCAGCGCGTGTACCGGCATCACCGTGTGTTGCGCATGGCCGTCAAAGGTCAGCGGTTGCTGGAGGCGATGTTTGCCGAGTTTTGCAGGTTGCCGCGGCTATTGCCGGAGCGTTATAGCCGTCGCATTGGTGACGATGGAGCGGAGCGCGTGGTGTGCGATTACCTTGCCGGCATGACCGACCGGTTTGCCCAGGACGAATACCAAAGACTGTTCCAACCCTATAGCGCGGTGTAAGATAGCCGCGCTTGCGCTGAGCCGGTTGTGGCTTGGCCATCATGACTCGCGTGCCCGGATTGCTGATTCCATGCCAAACCTGCCTCCCAAGCTGGCCGCTCTCTTTGCCGGTCCCACTACGTCCGGCCAGGTGGTGCTGTGGTTGTTTCGCGGGGCCTTTGGGGCCATCAGCATCAGCGTTGCCTTTGTGGCTTTTTCCTATTTCAACGAGAAACCACGCGAAGATTCGACCACGGGCATTTTCGCCTTCGTTGGCATTTTGTTGGGCAGCCTGGCGATCGTGCTGGGCGACGTTGCCACGCGCAACAAGCAAATTACCACTATTTCCGCCGTTTATTTTGGTCTGCTGCTGGGGTACCTGTTTGGCACCTTGTTGACCACTGCGATTGAGCCGTTTGTTGCCGACCCGCGTGATCCGCGCGTTTTGCAGTTTTTCAGGCTGCTGTCCACCGCCATTTGCTGCTACATCGCGGTGTCCACCTTGTTACAAACCAAGGATGAATTCCGCTTCATCATCCCTTACGTGGAATTCCAAAAGCAGCTAAAAGGGGGAAAACCGTTAGTCCTGGACACTAGCGTAATTATCGACGGCCGAATTGCCGATATTTGTGAAACGGGCATCATCGACACCAAACTGGTGGTGCCGCGCTTCGTGCTGCAAGAGCTGCAAAGCGTTGCCGACAGTTCGGACAAGATCAAGCGCAATCGCGGCCGGCGCGGTCTGGATATGCTCAAACGGCTTCAGACCAACGCCAAGATCGACATGGTGATGCACGAAGCCAATTTCAGTGAGCTGCGCGACGTGCACAAGGTGGACGAACGTTTGGTGGTCGTGGCCAAAGTCCTGGGCGCCCGCGTTGTCACCAACGACTTTAATTTGAACAAGATTGCCCAGCTTCAAGGCGTTGAAGTCATCAACCTCAACGAATTGGCTAATGCCCTCAAGCTGGTGGCACTGCCCGGCGAACACCTGACCATTCGTATCGTTAAGCAGGGCGATCAGATGGGCCAGGGCGTCGGCTATCTAGATGACGGCACGATGGTGGTGGTGGATCAAGGCCGGCAGGCGATTGGCCAGGAGGTGACGATAACAGTCACCAGCGTATTGCAAACGCCGGCGGGGCGGATGATCTTCGGTAAGGTCGAAGGCAAGTCGGGGGGATGACTGGTTAATGGCGCGCCGAGCGGCGGAGGCCGCCGGCAAACACGGGAAAAAGGACGAGGACTCCCCATGACATTACGTCGCTTGGTCATGCCGCTAGCCGTATTGATGATTCTTCTTTGCACCTCCATGCCCTCCGCCCAGACCAAGCTCGGCGGCGGTGGCAGCAGCGGCGGCGCTTCCAAGGACAACGGCGACATTGAGCTGGTCGAGAAATTGCTCATTGCACGCCGGGATTATCAGCGCTCACTGGAATTGCTGCGGGCTCAATACATCAAGACCGGCGACCAAGAACGAGCCAAATGGGCCGAGGAAGAGCTCAAAGAATATCACCGCATGAACCACCAAGCCTATCGGCTTGACCTCGATGTGCCGCCTCCCACGCTACGCGCCAGCACCAACATTCCCGATGCCAACAAGCTTTTGACTGCCGCCAAGCAGTACAAGGACAAGGGCATGGGCACCGAGTACATCGACAACTCCCGCCGGACGGAATTGCTGCTCCAGCAGCTGTTGACCAACTACCCCACGAGCAGCAAAATCGGCGAAGCCGCCTACATGCTGGGAGATCTTTACGAAAGCAAGGCCTACAAGCAATATCGCCGATCGGCAATTTACTTCGAGCGCAGCTTCCAGTGGGATCCCACCACGCACTTCGACGGCCGCTTGCGGGCGGCGCGGATTTACGACAAGCTGGTGCCTGAACGCGGCCGGGCGATGGAGCTTTATCAAGAAGCCATCAACCACGAAACCGATCCGAAGCGCATCGAAGAAGCAAAAAAACGCCTTACTGTGTTGAAAGGCGCTCGCTAACTTGTCCTCGCCGCGCCGCAGCGGCTTGGCGCTCTGGCTGTCTCCCCGTAAAACACTGCGCAACGTCAAACGGGGAGATACGCATGACCAAACCGCTCGCCGAGCAATTCGCCCATTATTCCTGCAATCTCAACTTCGCCGACCTGCCTGCCCCGGTCGTTCACGAAGTCAAACGCCGATTCATCGACTCTTTTGCCACGGCAGCCGGGGCCATGACCTCGGAGGCTTACGCCATCGCCAAGCGCTGTGCCTTGCGCGTTTCCAGCCAGCCTGGAGCCTCGCTCATCGGCGGCGGCAAGAGCAGCGGCGAGTGGGCCACCTTCGTTAATGGCCTGCTGATTCGCTACCTCGACTACAACGACACTTACTTGGCGCTGGAACCCGCCCACCCCAGCGACAATTTGGCCGCCGTGCTCGGCGTCGGCGAGATGGTCGGCGCCAGCGGTCAGGAGATGATTGTCGCCGCAGTTTTGGCGTATGAAATTCAGTGCCGTTTGTGCGACGCTTCCAGTCTCCGCAAAAACGGCTTCGATCATGTCACTTATGGCGCTATCTCCTCGGCCCTGGCTGCTTGCAAGTTGATGAAGCTCGACGTCACCAAGACCACACACGCCGTGGGCCTGGCAGGCGTTTGCAACACTGCACTACGGCAAACGCGATCGGGCGAGCTAAGCATGTGGAAAGGCTGTGCTTTCGCCAATGCAGCCCGCAATGCCGTTTTCGCCGCCCTTTTGGCCGCGGACGGCCTGACTGGTCCCGCCCCCATTTTCGAGGGTGAATTGGGATTCATGAAACTGCTGACCGGACCGTTTACGGTTGCTCCGCTCGGCGGTGGCAAGCAGCCGTTCATGATCACCGAGACCTACATCAAATTCTGGCCCGCGGAATATCACTCGCAGAGCGCCATCGACGCCGCCTTGCAACTTCGTCCGCAGGTTGGCGACACGCGCAATGTCAAAGCGATCGACATCCATACATTTGACGCCGCGGTGGACATCATCGGCAAGGATCCCGAGAAATGGCGGCCCAAGACGCGCGAGACTGCGGATCACAGCTTGCCGTACTGCACTGCCGTCGCTCTGATGGACGGCGATGTCACCCTGGATCAGTTTGAACCGTCGCGCTTCGGCGATGTGTCATTGTTGGACCTCGTGGCCAAGGTCAAGATTCATCGCGACGCCGCTTTGTCCAAACGTTATCCAGCCGGCATTCCCAATCGGATCACGATTACCTTGAATGACGGCCGCCAGCTGGTGAAGGAAGTGGAGTTTCCCAGGGGACACGCCCGCAATCCGATGACCGATGCGGAAGTGGAAACCAAGTTTCGCCGCATGGCCGAGCCGCGTTTTGGGAAGGAGCGCTGTGGGACAATTGTGAAGGCGTGTTGGGAATTGGAAAAGCTGAAAAATGCTAGTGAACTGTTGGCTCTATTGGTTTAATACACCGATTCCAAACGAGCCGTAGGGGCAGGTCCCGGCGGGGATAAACCCCGCCGCTCGTCATTGTTGTCGTGTCCCAGGCGGTGTACCCGTCCCGCCGATCACCATTTCACTTGTTGCCAATCTGCGTTGGATCCGGGTGAATCGGGCCACCAGATTTTTGCCGCACGTCATAGCGGACATAGCGATACTTGGAGCCCTTGTAGACTTCTTCCACGAGCTTGTACAGATCGGGATCATATTCCTTCATCTGATTGTGGGTGTCCACTTTGCTTTTCTTGGGAGCGAACTGGGCTCGCATGGTGTCAAAATAAGCCTGGCAGGCTTCAGCCCAATACTCACCCTTGTTTTCCATCAAGTATGTTCCCTTCCACAAACCCTTGGACTTGGCGCTGTTGAAAATCTTGGACAGCCGGCCGTCGAAAGTGGGATCGACGCTGCGCAAGGCCTGGTTGTGCACGGCATGATTGAATTCGTGGATGAGAATGTTCTCGCTGTTGTAGCGGTCGCCCTTGAGGTTCAGCAGATTCTCTTCACCGCAGGAGGTGAGCTTACCGCCCAGGCCGCGGGCGCGTTGATCCCAGTTGGTCTTGGGATCGTTTTTCATATGGCGTTGCTCGGGCACATCGGTGGTCATTTCCGTCGGCGCCATCACCATGAAACGCGTGCCGGATTTGATCAGGGCCTTGACAATATCCTCCCGTTCATGGAGCAAGCAGTGCATCAAATAGCGGGCTTCGTAAAGGCCGGCATCGGAAACCTTGGCGGAACTGAAGATCGAGAAACCCCGGTAGTCGAGGTGTTTCTTGTAAAAAGTGGTGTCGAGCTTGTACTTCTTCACCAGCTCTTCGGAGATCGGCGTGACCTTGGACGACAGCGCGTCGAAGAACTTCGACTGTGTTTGCTTGGCTGGCACTTTCAGCAACGTCGGGTCCAGCTGCGGCGGCCGCGTTGCCGGGATTAGTGCGCCCGAGATGACCGTTTCCCCATCAAAGGCGGCGTCTGACGGGCAGGAATAGGACAAAAAGCTTGTTCCCACTGCCACAAAAAACACAGCGAAAATCGCCGCTCTTCGGCAAAAAACATTAGGTTTTTGAGGCGTGGACCACAATGGCTTTAACATGAGAGACTCCCCAATGATTAGCGCTCCGCCGAGGAAGCGCATGAAAAACAAGGGTGGTGAAGTTAGCTGGATTGTATCGTCGGACCGGGCCAGTTTTTAACAAAAAATCTCAGCGCAAACGGGAAATAGCTTTTATCCTTCCGTCGGCCCCCAGACCTGTCTATAATGCTGATGGAGCGGCCGCATGATCTTGTCCGAGGTAAATGCGGCTTGAGGTGCGGGACACCTACATCTCCCCACATCCCCATGTGGAATGTCCTGTTGCCGCCGTTGACCAGCAACTGCACACGTGGGACGTTCCCGTAGAAGGAGGACAGTCTCATGTTACGCATACATACCTTGGCCTGCATTACGGCCCTGGGCGTGGCCCTATGCATTACGCCGGAAAGCCACGCTCAAAAGGGCGGCCATGTCGGCGGCGGTGCTCGAATCGGCTCAGCCCCGCGTGTCGGTTCCGCGCCGCGAATTGGCTCCGCGCCCCACATTAATTCGGCGCCGCGGATTCAGCCGTCGATCCAAAGCAATGCCCTACGGGTCAATCCGGCCATCGGCGGCGTGGCGGGTCGGCCGAGCGCCGGAATATCCAATCTGCAGAGCGCGAAGATCCTGCCGGGCAATATGGGTCTTCAGCATGGCAACTTTCAACCGAGCCGGTTCAATTCCCAGCCGTTCCACAATCAGAATTTCCACAATCAGAATTTCCACGGCGACCACCGCCACAACAACAATAACTTTGCCTTTGTAGCTTTCAGCCCATTTTTGGGCTTGGGCTACTGGCCTGGATTTTGGGATAACCCATATTACAGCTTCTATCCGCCGCTGGGCCTGTATGACTATCCCGCGCCTTATGCAGCCATGCCTTACTTGCCCGGCTACGATCCTGGCTTTGCGACTCAACCGCCGGTGCAATCCGGCGTGTCCGTCGCTCAGATCGACGTTTTCGTGCCTGATCCCAATGCTCAAGTTTTCTTCGATGGCAGTCAGACATCAAGCAAGGGATCGACACGCTACTTCGATTCGCCGCCGCTCCAGCCTGGCGGCACGTACACCTATACGATTCGGGCGGTTTGGAACCAAGGCGGCCAGTCAATGTCGGCAGAGAGCGCCGTCACAGTGACCGCCGGTTCACAAGTCGTGCTGGACTTTACGCAATCGCCGCCGAAGGTGACCCGCGTGCGCTAAACTTGCCGATAAATGAGTTGGTGCAAGCCCCACCGATGCTTCGGTGGGGCTTCTTTTTTGCCACCACTGCAATTCAGCATTCCCCGCATGGCAAACGGAAACAACCTCACATTTGCGATGGGACCGCCAACCTGGTATTATTTCAGAATGTCAAAACGCGGAGGTGATGCCATGAGCGTCAACGGCAAGGCGGACAGCCATTTCGATGGCACTCTTTACAATGAAAACCGCAACAGGCTTCCATTGGTTGACCTGCAAAAATACGCTGGCCAGTATGTGGCCTTCTCGACCGACGGCACAAAAATCCTGGCCAGTCATCCCGATCCGTTGGAGTTGGCCGCTCTTCTGGATCGCGCCGGTTACCTGGGAACTGAAACCGTGTGCGAGCGAATTTGGCCCGACGAGGTAGGCCTGGAGTGAGCATCCGCTTTGGCTACAAGTTGGCGGGCTTACAGCATCCTGTGCTGACGCTGGGCGGGCGTTTTGTCCGTCCTCGGCCTGTTATCACTGTCACTTTGATTGGCCCAGCCGCCACCTGGCTTTTCGACGGGTTATTGGACACCGCCGCGGATGATACGGTTTTTCCCGAATGGATTGCACGTCGGCTAGGTATCGATCTCAGCCATGCTCCAGCTGGCATGGCCAGTGGTGTGGGCATGGTGGCGATCCCTGTACACTTTGCCGAGGTGGTTTTGCGGGTCGCAAGCAACGTTGAACAACATGAATGGAAAACGTGGGTCGCGTTCACCGCGGCGCCGTTGCGACGGCCCTTGCTGGGTTTCGCCGGCTTCCTCCAATTCTTCACTGCCACCTTTCACGGCGACCGCGAAGAAGTCGACTTAACCGTCAACAGCTTATATCCGGGCACTTGACGCACATCACAGCGCACGCCGTCTTGCCACAATTCGATGACACCGTCGTACACAAACGGGCATTCCGGCTCCCAGAAACTTGGCTCGGGAATCACCACGCGCATGGCAAGGTCAGGCAACTCGGTGGGCTTGCGCGGGAA
>DASRAT010000353.1:0-2915 GCA_035638015.1 Gemmataceae bacterium
TCGCCCAATTCGCCGCGCTCGTGGAGCGCAATACCCAGAATATACCGGGCCTCGAAATTGTCGGGCCGTAGGCGCAAGGCGTGGCGGTAGCGGGCAATGGCCTCGTCATAGTTCTCCAGGCGCACAAAGGTGTGGCCCAAAATGGTCAACAATTCCACATTGTCCGGCTGCCAGCGCAAGGCTTGCTCTAGCTCAAGCCGGGCCATTTCAAACTGGCTTTGTTGCGTCAACGCGGAGGCCCGCTGAAGAACGGCTTGAATCGCGGCTGCCACGTCAGCGTCGAGCTGTGCAGGCGCAGGCGCCGGCCGGGATAATTCAGCTTGATCACTGCCCAGGGCCTTTTTCAGGTTTTCTCGCGCCGTCTCGTTATCCGGCCGTAGCTCCAGCGCCTGGCGATAGCAAGCAATGGCCTCTTCGCGGCGCCCCAGACTAAGGTAAACCAAACCCAGGTTGTTATGGGCATCCACATCCTTGGGCGCCAGGGCAATCAGTTTTTGGAATACGACGGCCGATTCCTCCAGCTTTCCCTGCTGGGCCAAGATGATGCCAAGGCCATTGTGGGCCAGTCCGTTGTGGGGCCAGAGTTGTATGACACGCCGATAATGGGTTTCAGCGTCTGCAACCTTGCCCTGCGACTGGCAGACCGCCCCCAGCAGGCACATGGCGTCCACGTTGGAGGGATCCACTTGAAGGATTTGCCGGTAGGACTGCTCGGCCTGCACCAGCTGGCCCGCTTGTTGGGTCTGCCAGGCTTGAGCAAACATTTCCGCAACGGTGGGCATGGAAAGAGCCAGGGGTCAGAGGTCAGGAAACTACATTTTGCAATGCCGACGCGATGCGTTCAAAAACGTCTTGCCAATCGCCCCGGCGCTGTTGACGAAATAGACGCATCGTAGGATACCAAGGACTGTCCTCGCGCTGCAACAGCCAACGCCAATCCGGGACCATCGGCAGCGCAACCCAAACGGGCACACCCAGAGCGCCGGCAAGATGGGCACCGGCCGTGTCGGAAGTAATGACCAGGTCCAGGTTCATCATCACCGCCGCCGTGTCCATGAACGCGCCAGCACGTTCATCCAATGTGCCGCCCAGATCACGTACAGCACAGCGACCGGCCAACGAAGCGAGCTGGTCGGTCCCCGGCCCTTTTTGGAGGCTGACGAGCTGGACGCCTGGGATTGCCGCTAATCTAGCAAAACAAGCCAAAGTAATGGAGCGCTGCCGGTCATATTGGTACTCGGGATTGCCTTGCCAGGCGATGCCGATTTTGAAGCCCTTCATAGGCTCCAATTGCTGGCGCCAATGCGCCACCAAATCGGCATGTGCTCGTATATAAGGCACTCCTCCAGGCACATTGGCGGGTGTTGTCCCCATGATGCCCGGCAAGCTCTGCAACGGCACATAGGTGTCAAACTGGGGAAATGGCCCGCCCTGGATGGCCAACTCCGTCAACCCAAAGCAATCACGAAGCAACGGCGCCATTCGCGGCGTACACCCGAGCAGGACGCGGCCGCCACGCTGCTGCACCAGGGGCACATAGCGAATAAATTGAAGCGTGTCACCCAGGCCCTGCTCGGGCAAAACCAAAACGGTGCGGCCGTTCAACGGCGTGCCGTCCCAGCGCGGTTGGGTAAAGGACAACCGCTCGAAGCCCGGCGTTTGCCAGCGCCATTCATATTCGGGCCAGCCTTGCGTCCAGTTGCCCAAAAGCAGCCAAAGGAGGGCGCGATTGTGATGCGGCCCAGGCTCGCTTTCGTTGCCCCGCATCGCTTCATCATAGCATGCCAGCGCTTGTTCGAAACGGGATTGCTCCTGGTAGACATGCCCCAAATTCACGCGGGTGCGAAAATCGCCAGGCGCCAGTTGCAGAGCTTGCTGGTAGCATTTGACCGCTTCGTCCAAATCGTTTTGCCTCTTATGAAAGTTGCCCAGATGAATGCTTGGCGAGGGATCATTGGGGTTGAGTTGAAGGGCCTTGTGCATGCATTGCAGAGCCTCGTCAACCTTGCCGAGCCGTTCAAGCGTAAGTCCCCAATTGATGAACGCCTGGCCGCAGCTGGGTTTGAGTTGCAGCGCTTTCTGAAAACACAAGGTGGCTTCATCAAGCTGGCCCTGCAGATCCAGGGCGATGCCGAGGTTGTTCCAGGCGTCGGCGAGATTGGGATCCAGCTGCAATGCTCGCCGATAACAGGCCGTGGCTTCCGTCAAACGGCCAAGATCGGCCAATGCCAACCCCATGCGGTGGTGGGTGTCGGCAAAATGAGGATTTAGCCGCAGAGCTTCGCGGTAATGGGCCATCGCCTCGTCCACGAGCGTTTTGCCGTGCAGCGCAATCCCCAGAATGTATTGGGCCGCGAAAATGTCAGGGTTGAGCCGCAGCGCTTGTCGATAGTGGGCGATGGCATCGTCGATTTTGTTTTGATAGATAAGGACGTTGGCCAGATGACTGTGGGCTTCGGCATCGTCGGGATATAGCGCCAGCGCGCTTTGCCATGCGTTTTGGGCGCCTTCGAGGTCGGCCCGGGCCTGGCAGGCTGTCGCCAGCATACGCCAGGCGCCGAGATGGCGTTGATCCGCCATGAGGATCTGACGGCAGATTTGCTCCGACTGGGCAATGCCACCGGCTTGCTGGTGCCTTTGGGCCAGGGCGAACAGTTCCGCGGTGGTGGGCATGAGAGGAACGCCGTCCCCCTACCCTGCGCTCCCTCTCTCCGAAATTCTCTCCCTACGCAGGGTGAGAAGCAAGGGTGAGGGTAAGGCGCTGGGAAGGGGCATGATTTCAGACACTTGACAACAAAGTTTTCACCTGTGCTACCATGCGCTCGAACACTTCCGCCCAATCGCCGGCCTGGCGCTGGCGGAACAGCTTCATGGTAGGATACCAGGGGCAATCCTCGCGCTCCAGCAGCCAACGC
>DASRAT010000354.1:0-5333 GCA_035638015.1 Gemmataceae bacterium
TTTGTCGTCGACTTCGAGCAAAAAATCACCTGCTTTCATTCCTGACGCGGCGGCCAGTGATTTCTCCGCGACGGCATCAACACGATTGCCCGGTGTCACGGCCATTGTCCAACCGACATTTTCCGGCAACGGGTAGACCCAAACTTCGTCCAAACTCCAGGTGCCCTTCTCCTGCAAGGCCTCGCGGCGCAAATCATAAGCATGGTGACAATGCACACACGACTTGGGCCCAAACTTGGCAAAACCCGGATACTCCTCAACAGTCCGCGGCGGCTTTACAGACGGCTTGCCCGCCGGCGGCCTTTGTTGATGCCGTTTAAGGGCCGCCTCCATCGCGAAATTGAGGGCCTCAATGTTGCGGTATTTGTCGGCATCGTCAGGCATTTTGCTACCAAACCGGCCGAGGACACGCTCGTCGGCGGTAAGGAAAAACGCCATCCAGGTCAGGTCGAAATCAAACTCGAACACGTCAAGATTGACGCCGCGCAAACTCGTTAATCGGAGCAAAACGAATTGTTTGCTCAAACCTGCGATCTTGAGGTCAAGACGAGCAACCTGCTCGTCGAATGCACAGTTGTCCAGTCAGTGCAGGCAAGCGAAGGTGACAAAGAGGGGTTTGCCGGTTTTGCGGGCTTCTTCCAGGGCCTTGGCATAATCGGTATGCCAGGCCGCATCCGGATTGCGCGCATCCTGCTGGGCATAAACCAGGCAACACGAAACGACCGCAACGGCCATCATGGCGGACAGGCGATAAACCAAGGACATGCATTCCCTCCAATGGTCGGCAACCCCTGGGATGTGGGCGCCTCGGTATTTACTTTATCATATTTGCAGGGAGTTTGAATGTCTCTGGCGCCACAGGGCGGTCGCTTGGCCGATTGCCTATGCTTCAACCCTCAACGCGTCGTCGGCCGCCCGCGACGTGGGGGCTTGCGCCCGGGATGCAGTGTCCGCGCAAAGGCCGCCAAATGGCTCAGACCATCTCCATATGTCGTATAGGGGATTTTAGACCTGATTGCTTCCACCATCCCCCGTCCGCCAATTGCAATCGCGACCCCCGCTTTCTCGGCCTGGCGGTAAAGCTCACGATAACCGCGCACGAACTCTTCCTCCGGGACCGCATGGGAAACCGAGAGCCACAAAAGCCGCGGTCGCAGTTCTTCAATGGCCTTCACGAAGCTCTTGAAAGGCGTGTGGGGACCGAGATTGACAGCGTCCCAGCCGGCGTCAAGCAAGACCATCTGTGCAAGCAGTGAGGGAAGCGCGGAATGATCATGTTCCGCGGCGCCGCCCACCGCGCGGGGACGATCTTTGCCAGCCCTTTCTTCAAGGACCGCATTGAGTTCGTAAAGCGCCGCCGCACACAGCTGCGTGGCGCGGTGTTCCTCCATTACATCGATGCGGCCGATTTCCCATTGCTTGCCAACGCGGTCCATCGCCGGCCCGATCGCTTGATCGGCGAGATCCTCGAGTGAAACGCCGCGGCGATAACTGCCGTGGATCAGTGTTCGCACGCCTTCCCTGTCCCCGGCGAGCAATGCCTGGCCAAGCTGATCCGCAAGTTCCGGAAGTTGCAAAGCCCGATCACCGCGGCGCGGCTGCATCAGTTGCGACAGGTCGGCATGGGGCAGGGTTCCTTGCCGGGCCAATTCCAATACGTCCGCCAACAACAGCTTGCGGTGGCCGCCCGCAGTTTTGTGGGCCGCCAGAATGCCGTCGTCCACCCAGCGCTTGACGGTGCTGACGCTTACACCCAGCGCTTGCGCCACTTGCGTTGTGCCCACATGCGTTGGAGTTGCGCTGACACTCATGTCGGAAACCATTGGGCCTTCGCAGCCATCGCCACGTCATTACGGTTCAGGCCTCGCTCAAATTAAAGTGTACCAAATGAGCGTTTCTGGTGCAAATGCGGCTGCAACGAAATTGCGAAGATGCCTATTCATGCAAACAATTATTGACATGCTTTGAAAAACGGCTTGACATCCAAAAAAGCGTGCCTACTATAATGTGACCGATTTGACCGTTTTAAGTTGGACCGTAGTGAATTCAAGAAAACCTTGGAGACGGCGGCGTTTGGCGTTCCACGAGGGCGTAACCTCGGCGCAGAAACGTCTGATGTTTCCAATCAGGAGGTGTTTGCTATGAGTTGGAAAACTTTGGGCGCGGCAACGGGTTTCTTGGCACTGGCGCTTGGCATGAGCGCCGGCGCCGGCTCTGTGACGGCACAGGCCCCGGGTGAGAAAGACATCGTCGATACGGCCATTGCGGCGGGGAGTTTCAAGACCCTGGTCACCGCGGTGCAGGCGGCCGATTTGGTGGAGACGCTCAAGGGCAAGGGGCCGTTCACGGTCTTCGCTCCCACGGATGAGGCTTTCGCCAAGGTTCCTTCGGCGAAGCTGGAAGCACTACTCAAGGACAAGACGGCGCTCGCTGGCGTTTTGACCTATCACGTCGTGCCCGGCAAGGTCATGGCTGCGGATGTGGTCAAGCTCAGCACTGCCAAGACCGTGCAGGGCAAGTCGATCGAAATCGTCGCCAAGGATGGCAAGGTCATGATCAACGGAGCGAATGTGGTCAGGACCGACATCGTCTGCGGCAACGGCGTGATCCATGTCATTGACGCCGTGATCCTGCCACCGGAATAAAAAACCGCATCGGGAACTTGCCGTGGGGACGCCCCGCGGTGCTCCTAACCCCCACGGCAGTTCCCTCTTGCCAGATTACGGCTATCCATTGTGGTCTCGCCCCAAACTCGATCGACGGGACGCGTGCCCGCAAGAGAAGTGTCAGACAGGCGATAAACCAAGGGCATGCATTTCCTCCACTGGTCGGCAGACAGGCTGGCGCCAATGCTTGGCAACCAGCGCGGTTCCCGTACAAAACCCACACCATGCCGGAAAATAAATCCAAGAAATTGACCTACCGTGACGCCGGCCTCGATCTCCAGCTTTACGAGCAGAGCATCGCCAGCATGGTGCCGTTCATCAAGCGGACCCACACGCCGCGCGTCCTCGACGGCTTCGGCGGCTTCGCCAGCCTGTTCAGTCTCGATTACAACAACCGTCTGTTCGCCAAGAACTATCGCCGGCCCGTGCTGGTGACCTGCACCGACGGCGTCGGCAGCAAACTTAAGATTGCGGCGATGATGGGGAAATACGACACGGTCGGCATTGACCTCGTCGCCATGTCGGTCAACGACGCCCTCTGCACCGGCGGCGAACCGTTAATGTTTCTCGATTACCTGGCCATGCCCAAGGACGACCCTGCGCTGACGCGCGATCTCATCAAGGGGATCAGCGATGGCTGCATTGAAGCCGATTGCGCCCTGGTTGGCGGCGAGACTGCCATCCTGCCCGATTTTTACCAGCCTGGCGATTTCGACATGGCCGGCTTCTGCGTCGGCGTGGTCGAGCGTGATCACATCATCAACGGCCGAGCGATTCGCCCCGGCGACAAAGTGCTTGGACTGGCCAGCACGGGATTACATTCCAACGGCTACAGCCTGGTCCGCAAGGTGGTCCTTGAACACGCTGGCTTAAAAGTCGGCGATTTCGTGCCGGAGTTGGGCCGCACCGTTGGCGAGGAGCTATTGGAACCGACCCGCATCTATGTGCGAGCGATCAAGAAGATCCTCCATCACTACCCCGTGAAGAAGGGCGTGGTCCGAGGCTTGGCCCATATCACCGGCGAAGGCCTGCCCGGCAATGTGCCCAGAGTATTGCCGCCCGGCCGGCGCGTTTTCCTCAAACGCGGCAGCTGGAAGGCGCCCCCGGTATTTGATTGGCTGCAAAAGCTCGGCAACATCGAGCAGGCGGAAATGGACACCGTCTTCAACATCGGCATCGGCTTCGTGGTGATCGTCAGCGAGTATTACGCCGAAAGCATTCAGCGGCAGCTGATGGAAGACCGCGTGCCGACCTTTGTGATCGGCGAAGTCCGTGAAGGCGAGCCGGGTTTGGAATTCGAGTGAGCGGTTGCTACTCACCTTTGGGCCAATTTCGCACATTTCCGATAGTCGGCGAGCGGCGCAGCGTAAGCCTGCCGTGAATGCGCAGTCCAAACGTTAGTAAAACCATTCTAAAATCGCTGCTTTTACGTCGTTCCTGGGGCTCGGCGCTCTGCTTCTCAGTTTCTGGCACGGCGCTTGCATCAATTACAATCGTTGGCCTCCTTGACGCGGGCGCCGGCCGCCGGGACCTGGGGCTTGCTTCCGCGACGGAGACCTTACGACCCTGGTGTCAGGTTCCCGGGAGGTTTGCCATGTTGCCGATTCACAACATCCTGTTTCCGACCGACTTTTCGCCGCGTGCAACGGCCGCCTTCCCCGTGGCCTGTGCGCTGGCCCGCGATCACGATGCGGAGTTGCTGATCCTGCATGTGCGCGACATGCCGGTGATTGCCGTCGCGGAATTTGGAGCGGTGCCGCCGCCCGAAAGGCCGACACGCGCCGCAGTGCTGGAAAAAATGAACGACTACGAGCCGGCCGATGAAAAGGTCCGCTTTGAGTACATCGTGGCCGACGGCATGCCGGGCGACGAAATCGTGCGGACTGCCAAGGAACGCGGCGTGGATCTGATTGTCATGGGTACCCATGGTCGAACCGGCCTGAGCAGGCTGGTGATGGGCAGCGTCGCCGAAGACGTGATGCGGAAAGCGCCCTGCCCGGTGCTGACAATGAAAGCGCCGTTGATGGCCTCGGAGCCTGTCCGCGCGGAAGCTGCCATGGCGTAGAACCAAATGCGGCCTTGCGTTGCCAACGCGGCGCCGCAACAACCCCACGGACCGAGCCACCGGTTCCGTGGGGTTTCCTTTTGCGCCGCCACATTCGTGACATAATGAACGCCAGGGCCACGGCATGATACAATGACCGCGAAGAAAAACCGCGCATCCGCATCAAGGTGGCAACGTCATGTCGCTAGCCGGCTCATTCCTGATAGCCCAATCCAGCCTCAATGATCCGAATTTCGCGCAAGCGGTGGTGTTGCTGCTTGCCCACAATGACGACGGCGCCTTCGGCTTGGTCGTCAATCGACCGATGCAAAAGTCCGAATTGCCGTTCCCCGTGTTTCACGGCGGCCCCTGCCCTTCCCCTGGCCTGTTCATGCTGCACGGCCATCCGGATTGGCTAGATGGAAACGCCCCGGCCGATGCCGACGGCGCCCAGCGCGAGGTGGCGCCGGGCATTTTTCTCGGCGATCCCACCTCTTTAAAGCGGGCCAGCAATTCACCGGAAGGTGAGAGCGTGCGCTTCCGAGCTTTCCAGGGCTACGCCGGCTGGGGCGCAGGTCAGTTGGAGGGTGAACTGGAAAGTGGCGCCTGGCAGGTGACCCCGG